>CAZTML010000150.1:0-4581 GCA_964614935.1 uncultured Clostridia bacterium
AATTGTCCAATGAGAACCGCCCCCGTTGGGTCTGGAACCCTGTCCAGGGATAACCGTCCCCGTCGGATATTATATATAATAGAAAATCCCCTAACTTTAAACCGGGATTTTTATACTTATCTTTGTACCCTTATCTTTTTCACTTTGAATATTTATGGTGCCGTCGTAAAGTTCTACTATGTGCTTAACAATTGATAGTCCAAGCCCTGTGCCCCCAGTTTCTTTGGAACGACTTTTATCAACCCTGTAGAATCTTTCAAATATCCTGTCTCTGTCCTCAAGGGGTATGCCTACCCCTGTATCTTGAACAAGAATGTTTGCATATCCATCCTCCTGACAGATTTTTATGTTTACAGTTCCCCCGCTTTTGTTATATTTGATTCCATTATCTATAAGATTATATAAAAGTTCGTTTATATAATTACTATTTGCTTTTATTACAACATCATTTGCATTAAGTATAAGCCTAATCCCATGATCTTCTGCCTTTGTCTTAAGTAAAGCTACAACATCTTGACCTATTTCTTTAATATTAATTATCTTTTCCTCAATGGGTTGCGTATTTTCTTGTATTTTGGAGAGTCTCATTAAATCTTCAATCAAAGATATGAGGCGGAGTCCCTCTTTGTAAATCATGCCACTGTATTTTTCAATACCCTCTTGGTCATTTATAAATCCTTCTTTAATCAATTCTGCAAACCCAATGATAGTTGTGAGTGGTGTCTTTAATTCATGAGATACATTGGCTGTAAATTCGCTTCTCATGATTTCAGCCTTCTTTTGTATTGTTATATCTTCAATTAAAATTAGTAAGCCTTTAACCGTATTTCTATATTGTTCTGTTACGGGACTTAGATAATATCTAAAGTGCTTATCTTGAGTATCTACATCGTGTACAATATGTATGTTTTCTTTTAATGAAATATTTATTTTTTCAATTACATCACGACTGCGAGTTAATTCTAATATATTCCTGCTTTCTTTGAATTCAAAGTTTTCATTTCCTATCATTGTTTTTCCACTATTATTTATAGATAATATATCTTTATTTTGGTTTAATAATATGAAGCCTTCCTTCATATTGCCTGTAATAAAGGATATAGTATCACGTTCATTTTTAATTTCATTTATGTATTCATTAATTTTTTGCTTCTGGTCCCTTATGGTGTTAGAAAGAGGAGCTAGTTCTTCATAAATTTTCATGTGGCTTTTAGACCCTTTATCAAGCATACCATCTAAATATTTTGTCATATCATTAATAGGTCTTAATATTTTCCGAGTCGTTATAGATGCAACGAAATAAACAAGAATTAAAATAAAAATAAATAACACAAAAAGCATAGGCTGCAATCCTGCAAACACGCTGTTTATGCTGCTTATTTCTCTAGATAAACGAAGCACCTCACCATCATTTAGCTTAGTAGCATAATAATACATATCTGAAGACATGGTATTTGAATACCTCGTATCTTGGCCAAAACCCCTTTCAAATGCTTCAACAACTTCAGTCCTGTCCTTATGGTTTTCCGTGATTTCATTTTCCCAGTTATCGTATACAACACTTCCATCTTCTTCAATAAGAGTAAATCGTATATTGTAATTAACAGATTTCAAAATAGAGTTAACACTTGAATTTATGGATTCCCTAGTATCCCACTTATCTTGGTCAGCCGTAAGCCTAACTAGAGTTTTAAGTTGCTCTTTAGCATTATTGACATGAAAATTATAATACACATATGTTGTAAGTATACTCGTTATGAATGATGTGATTATGGATATTAATAATATTGTTGCAAAAAGCCTTTTTCTCATTAATCCGCCTTCTCTTCTAATTTATATCCTGCACTTCTAACTGTAGCAATATAATTTGTGCACCCTGCAGCCTCAAGTTTCTGCCTTATGGTTTTAATATGCATGTCAACTGTTCTTGTTTCCCCTTCATAATCATATCCCCAAATTTCTTGAAGGATTTTATCTCTAGACAGTACTATTCCTTCATTTAACATCAAGTAATGCAAAAGTTCAAATTCTTTATAGGTTAGGGTAATCGGTGTATCTATATAATGTAAAGTTCTTTTACTATAATCTAATGCTAGGTCCTTGTACTGGATTGGCTCTTCTTCAATCTTCTTTTCAGAACGTCTCAGCACTGCCTTAACCCTTGCCAAAAGTTCTAGTACACCAAAAGGTTTTGTGATAAAATCATCTGCTCCGGATTCTAGACCCTTTACCTTGTCTAATTCCATTGACTTAGCTGTAAGGATTATAACAGGTATGTTTTTGTATTCAGGATTATTTTTAAGTTCCTTTAAGATTGTCATTCCGTCGATATTAGGAAGCATTAAATCTAGCAAAATTAAATCTGGAAGTCTATTTTTCATCTCACCATAAAATGACGTAGCTTCTTCAAATCCCTTAACCTCAAAATCTGCAGTGCTAAGAGCCAATGTAATTAATTCTCTTATGCCTGCTTCATCTTCAACACAGTATATAAGTCTCATTATTCTACCTCGGGCATCTTCTTATGTTCTCCTGTTATTGAGAATATAACCCACTCAGCTATATTTTCTGCATGATCGCCTATTCTTTCAAAGTATTTTGCAATCATGATTAAGTCAATAGCTTGTTCGCCGTTGCTTTTATCCGCTTGTATCATTTCTATTAATTCATCTTTTACAACTTTGAATAAATCGTCGACAATATCATCTGACTTAATAACTTCTATGGCCAATTCCTTATCTTTATTGACAAAGGCATCTACACTCCTTTTTACCATGTTGATAGTTGCCTGAGCCATTTGTGGAATATGAACAATTTCTTTAATAAATTTTTGAACAGCTATATATTTGGCAATTTCAGCTATATCTTCTGCATTATCTCCGATTCTTTCCATATCTGTAATAATCTTTAGTGCCACACTTATAAGCCTAAGATCTGATGCTACTGGCTGCTGCTGCAACAATAGTTTAAGGCAATGACTCTCAATAGATTTCTCCATGTCATCAATCTCTACTTCTAATTCATTCACCTTTTTAACCATAGCAAGGTCCTGGTTCATGAGTGCCTTTACACTGAACTCAATTGCATTTTCTATTAGAGATCCCATTTTAATAAGTTCAAGATTTAATTTATCTAGTTCGTCGTCGAATCTACGTCTCATATTTACCTCCTATCCGAATCTTCCCGTTATATATTCTTCTGTTTTTTTATTCTTAGGCATTGAAAATAGCTTTTCTGTTTCATCAAATTCAATAATTTCTCCATGTAGGAAAAATGCTGTTTTATCAGATATTCTTGTTGCTTGTTGCATATTGTGTGTAACAATTACTATTGTGTAATCCTTTTTTATTTCAACCAGCAAATCTTCTATTTTGACAGTAGATATTGGGTCAAGTGCTGAGGTAGGTTCATCCAGCAAGATAACCTCCGGGTTTACAGAGAATGCTCTAGCTATGCAAAGCCTCTGCTGTTGCCCCCCCGATAAACCTAGGGCGCTTTTTTTTAGTCTATCCTTAACTTCATCCCACATAGCTGCAGAACGTAGGCTTTGTTCTACAATTTCATCTAACTTTGCCTTATTTTTTATACCATGTGTTTTGGGACCGTATGCTACATTTTCGTAAATGCTCATGGGGAAGGGGTTGGGTTTTTGAAAAACCATTCCCACTCTTCTTCTTAGAACGGTAGCGTCCATATCCTTGTATATATCCACACCATCTAAAAGCATTCTACCATTTATTTTAACACCTTCAATTAAATCATTCATCCTATTCAACGATTTAAGTAAAGTAGATTTCCCGCATCCTGATGGTCCAATAAATGCAGTTATTTCATTTTCTTTTATATTCATGTTTATATTTTTTAGGGCTTGAAAATCTCCATAAAACAAATCAACATTTTCAATTTTTAATTTATCAGTCATTGTATCCTCCCTATTCTTCCTGCCAACTTTGTTGTAGTATAGTTAACTACAAACACTACCAAAATCAAGATTGCTCCGGTTGCAAATGCCATATCCCTTGAATGAGGCAAACCTTCACTAGCCAGCATATACATGTGAATTGCAAGGGTCCTTTGTGACGCCATTAAATCTAAGGACGGAGTTTTTAAAACATTGGTCCCGCTTGTATAAATCAGTGCTGCCGTTTCTCCAACAATACGACCGATTGCTAAAATAATTCCTGCAAGTATCCCAGGCATTGCTGTTGGTAAGACTATTCTAAACACTGTTCTAAGCCTTGTAGCTCCTAAGCCTAAGGATCCTTCACGATAAGTGTCCGGAACTGATTTTATGGCTTCTTCCGATGAACTTATAATTACCGGTAATATCATGATTGATACCGTACCAATTCCTGATAGAACAGAAGCTCTCCACCCAAGGATTTGTACAAAGAATATCATACCAAATAAACCATACACTATGGAAGGTATTCCGGCTAAAGTATCTATGGCTAGTCTAATTATTTTAACTAGCTTATTACCCCTCTTAGCATATTCTGCCAGATAAATTGCACAAAATACACCTATTGGTACTGATACTAAAAGTGATAAGACAATCATCTGAACAGTAGCAACCATTGA
>CAZTML010000151.1:0-4577 GCA_964614935.1 uncultured Clostridia bacterium
TTCCCAAATTTTGCGACGCAAGGAGCAGAAAATTTGGTGAATAAGACTGCGAGATAGAATAATATTTATAATTGCCTAGAATACACATAAGTGTCATTCTGAACGCAGTGAAGAATCTAAGTTCTTTAAAAGATGAGATCCTTCGCTACGCTCAGGATGACACTGACGTGATAAACAATAATTGGAGAAACATTTATTAATGGCTGAAAAAAGAAGGAAAAAACAAAGGAAAAGAAAAAAAAGAAAAAATAAAAAGCTATTAGTATCTACAGCAGCTTTTATTATAGCTGCTGTAGTTGTTGTTTTTTGTATTTATTATGTATATTATGAAACTCCTTATTTTCAGCTTGTAAGTATTGACATTGATGGTAATTTAACATATAGTGATGAATATATATTAGAAAAATCAGGTATCGTTATAGGAGAGAAATTATTTGATATAGACAGGATAAAGGTTAAGGAAAATCTTGAAAATGAGGTCTATGTAGAGAGTGTTAGAGTGGTTTATGAACTTCCCGATAAAATATTTTTAGATATTAGTGAAAGGGAAGAAAAATACCAGGTTTTATTCAACAATGAATTTATAGTTATTGATGATAAAGGCATAGTTTTGAGGACAGATATGCAGAAATTAGACTTAATAAGTATTGAAAGTTACGTAAATGTAGTATACAATATAGGGGATAGCATTGAAATTGAAGACCTTGAAAATTTTGAAAAAATATTTGAACTAATAGAATACTTAAACTATGAATACGGAAGCGACACAATAAAAGATTTTAAAATTGATATTAACAATAGTTTTTCATTTGAAACACTATATGGAACATCGGTTAGAATAGACTTAGACCAAGATACTAAATATCAAGTAGTTTTCGCTATGAAGATTATCAATGAAAGATTAAACAAAAACTTAACGGTAACTTCCGGCTTAATTGATTTTACTAAGGGGGATAGTCCTGTATATATAGAGGACTTTAGGATGGAGGAATATAATGAATAAAATGTGGCAAAAATTAATTATGTTTGTAATAAGCCTTGTTTTAGGAATTATTATAATTACACAAATGAGGACAGCAGACAATGTTTTAGGTGGCCTTAATCTTGATGAAAGGTCTGTCCAGCTAAATGATGAACTTGCTCAGCTTACCCTTGAAAAAAACAAACTTAGAGATGAGTTGGAAACACTTAAGTCAGAAAATCAAGAAAATGAAGAATTTTACAAGGAAATGGAAGTGGAACTTTCAAAGCTTAAAGAGCAACTTGAAGACCAAATGATAATATCAGGATATTATGATGTAAAGGGTCCTGGAACCATAATCACAATAGATGCAGATCCTAATTCATATGTCAGCCTAGCATCTAGCCACCAGTATATACTATCCTTAATATCTTATTTAAACAATGCAGGTGTTGAGGCAATTTCTATTAATGGCCAAAGATATACCAACTATACTGAAATTGTTCCTGTTCTTAATCATATTAATGTAAACGGGGTCGCAATGGTTCTTCCTTTAGAAATAAAAGCAGTAGGCAATTCAAGAACAATTGACGCCTCTCTCTACTTTGTAGGGGGGATAGTTTCTCAACTGAATCAGATAGGATATACAATTGAAACTGAAGAATCTGATGAGATATTTATACATCGTTATGATGGGGAGCAAGAGTTTAGATATGCAGTTCCTATTAATCTTGATGAGGAAATACAAGGAGCGGAGTGATTATTATTAAGAAATCATTAAATATATTAATATTAGTCTTAGTATTTCTTGCAACAGCAGGAATAGTAAATGGTGCATACATAGGAATTGATGAAGAAGCAGTATATAAAATTAAAAATTTAAACAGATATGCACAAAATGTAGAAGAAATGAAACTTTTAGTTAATAATATGCAAAATGCAGTAAATGACGAAAAGCAAACAAGAGATGACTACCAAACAAGAAAGTACTTAGATGATATAATCGAAATAAATTCCCAAATTGAGCAAATTAAACACTATAATGGATTCACCAATGTTAGAGGTCCTGGTATTATGCTGAGGGTTTCTGACAATCTTGTGGAAGACCCCAATCTTGACATAATGGAAAGAATAGTTCATGATGTTGATATTGTAGTATTATTAAACGATTTAAAAGCAGCAGGGGCAGAAGCAGTTGAAATTAATGGAAAAAGAATTATTAATATATCAGAGGTACTATGTGCAGGTCCTTTGATAAGTGTAAATGGTGAAGTTATTCCAGCTCCATTTGTTATAATAGCAGTGGGTGACTCAGACGATTTGTATGATGCTGTTACACAAGAAGGCACTTATGCTTACGAATTGAAGAATACTTACGGAATGGAAGTTGTTGCTGTAAGGGGTTATAATTTGACAGTTAGAAGATTTCGTGGCTCTTTTAATACAAAATATGCACATATAATAGGAGAAGGGGTAGAACAATGATATATGTTGCAGCCGGTTTAATATTAGGAATTGTAGCAGGGTTAAACTTAAACATAGTTTATAATCCGGATTTTATAGTGTATATCTCACTGGTAATACTGGCAATATTTAATACGATTTTCAACATGCTTCATGAAAGCAAAACTGGAGAGCTTACAGTTGTAAAAAGCTTAGCATTTCTATTTACAGATTTATTCTTTGCTCTGCTTTTGGGATTTGTGGGAGAACAATTAGGATTGCCCATATATTTAGCGGCTGTATTTGCATTCGGAAATAATATTTATAAAAAGTTAAGAATTTTAGTAGACATTCTACTTGAAAAATTTAAGAAAAATAGATAGAATGTTGAGAAGCAGACTTCATCTGATCTACCAACCATTTTTCAAAAAGAGTAAAAAATGGAGTTAGGTCATAAAAAAAGGTATGCATATTATTAAATTTATGATATAATCATTTAATAATAAGTCGAATGTTACGTCCCCCCTTTTTATGTGGTGGGTACCATTGGCGAAAAAATCACAAATATGTAAAAATTACTCTCTCATAGGAGGTCAATATATGTTTCAGTTTGAAGAACCATCAGAAAGACTTGCAAATATAAAGGTAATAGGCGTTGGTGGTGGAGGCAATAATGCAGTAAATAGAATGATAGATGCTGGAGTTAGAGGCGTTACCTTTATTAGCGTAAATACGGACAAGCAGGCACTATCAACATCGAAAGCAGAAATTAAGTTTCAAATAGGAGAAAAATTAACTAGTGGATTAGGGGCAGGCTCTAAACCAGAAATAGGAGAAAAAGCAGCTGAGGAAAACAAGCAGGACATAGCCGATTTAGTAGAAGGTTCTGACATGGTTTTTATTACTGCAGGTATGGGAGGCGGAACCGGGACGGGAGCAGCTCCTTTAATTGCGGGTATAGCTAAATCCATGGGCATACTTACGGTTGCTGTTGTAACAAAGCCCTTCATGTTTGAAGGAAGAAACAGGATGAAAAATGCTGATATGGGACTAAAGAAACTAAAGGATAATATTGATACTTTAGTTGTTATTCCAAATGATAAACTTTTGGAAATTACAGATAAAAAAACAACTATGCTTGAAGCGTTTGCTTTGGCAGATGATGTCTTGAGACAAGGTATACAGGGTATATCTGATTTAATTGCTATTCCTGCAGTTATGAATCTTGACTTTGCTGACGTTGAAACAATAATGTCGGGGCAAGGCCTTGCTCATATGGGTATCGGTCAGGCAACTGGCGAAAACAGGGCAGTAAATGCAGTAAAGCAAGCAATACAAAGTCCATTATTAGAAACATCTATAAATGGCGCAAGAGGTGTCTTGCTTAATATTACAGGTGGAACCAGCATGGGTATACATGAAGTAAATGAGGCGGCAAAACTTATAGAGGAAGCAGCTGATCCAGAAGCAAATATAATATTTGGAGCAAATATTGACGAATCTGTTGGAGATATGATTAAGATTACTGTCATTGCAACAGGTTTTGGAGAAGGCGGAATTAAAAATCCGGATGGAACAGGAAAAGTAGTGAAAACAGGAAAAGAAGAAGAGAAAGAAGATAATCCTTTCGATTTTACAATACCAAGCTTTTTGAATAAAAAGATGCCCTAAAGATGCCCTAACCCCATATGTTCGAGCGATAGCGAAGGACATATGGATGGTAGGTCATTCGCAACGATTATGATTTACCCAATTTCTTCGACCGGAGGGAGAAAGAAATTGTAGGTAAATCAAACGCAACGAGTTCCGAATTTATGCGACGGTAGGAGCTAATAAATTCATGAACGAGACTGTGATTCCCAAAATATGCGAACAAAGTGAGCAGATATTTTGGTGAAGGAGACTGAGCATTAATTTTACTATTATATATATTAAGCCGAAAGGCTTTTTTTCTTGCATTATTTAAAATGGTGTGGTATTCTTATAAAGTTGAAATCAAATAGTGAATAATAATTAATAATATGCAATAGGGATGGTATAATGATAACAGTAACAAATTTAAGCCTCCAATTTGGAGGAAGTAAACTTTTTAATGATGTAAATCTAAAATTTGTCCCGGGTAACTGCTATGGAGTTATTGGAGCAAATGGAGCAGGAAAATCAACTTTCCTGA
>CAZTML010000152.1:0-4447 GCA_964614935.1 uncultured Clostridia bacterium
AAAGGATAATTATTATAAATATATGACCATAAATATCCGTTAGCATCATGTACACCTTGTCCATATGAGGAGTTAAAAATCCCACTCTTTTACCATAATCATCATTTGGATAGTACTGAATTCATAAGCTATTTCCAGTATTTTGGTTTCCTATGGTTAATTATATGCTCTTATTCACGGATAAGTCAATTGAATTAGTAAATCAAATTCCCTCACTTACTTTTACGTTAAGTGAGGGAATTCCAAATTACATATTGAACATTTTCAAAAGTCTTAAAAAGTGATTTGCTTCACGAATTGTATGGTCCCCTAATAGTGGAATAATGATTGATTTTATCTTGCAGTCAAGTATTCCTTGTGTTCCTTGGACTTTGAAATCTCGAATTGCTTGGGTTGCCGTGAGACTGTCTTGAGTAACTTGCTTCAATGGTATGGTTGAATTCATAGCCATTATTGCTTCTCTCGTTAATTCATCAAACTCTTTGCCGAAATTATTGGCTGTATCAAATAGCTGTTCTTCGGTAGGGTCAAGGAATCCTCTGATAAACTTAGCATGCTCTGCCATTATTTTGTTCCAAAATATTTCTTGCTCCACAGCCTCTTGGTGTAAATTAACAATTTCTCTATTTTGCAGTCTTTGAATCATGGCTAAGTATAGCCTAGCTTCACGCATAATATGGTCAATTAATAATGGATAATTTACGGTAAACATCTTACAAGTTAATACATTACTTAATATATTAGACTTGAATTTTATTAATTCGGTTACTAAATTGATAGCCCTTTGATTTAATAAAAACACCCTTTCTTCCATCATAGGATTGATATCGGTCATGCTATCTCCCATTAAATTAGCTTCCATTTGAGTAAGTTCAGTAGGAATCCTCACTCCTGTAAAAAATGACGAGGCCATTTCAGCATTTTGTGTATATGGAGTAATAACCTCACCAGATTGAAGCACGCTTTTGCTGACAACACCATTAGAAAGTGATACCACCTCAGCTAAAAGTCTGTCAAATTCCCTCCTAAACTCGTCTGCCTTTTGAATATAATCGCTATCCCTTGGTGTAAATGCTATTTGAAGAAAAAACGAGTGTTCCTTCATAATTCTTGCAAAAAAAAGATGCAATTCTAATGAATGTCTAACAAAATCCATTCTTGTAGGCATCATAATCCTCCTTAAATTCATTTTACAATATATTATGAATTAGAAAATGGATTGCCACTAATAATTGCACCCTAACATTTATTTAAGTTATTGTATTTATTTTAAGTCAAAAATTATTACTATTCAGCTTCATATATAAGTTTATAGCCAGTATCCACTACCAAAAATATTTTTTCTATTCCATCGTCAATCAGATTGTCAATATCATCATCATATTCGGTTTTAGCACTTATGCTGCAGTTAGAACTTAAAATCCGTGGTACAGGCATAAGCTCACATTTGATATTAAGCTTCTTACATTTCCGATCAAATTTAATAGCTCCTGAATGTGTAAAAAATAAAATCATGTAAACCATATTACTTCCTTGCTTCTATAAGAAAAACATCGTCTATTTCTGTTGCAGTTGAAGCATAGCCTACGGTCTTTAAAAATCTTTCTACATTACCCTTAGCTGTATTATTATCTACTATTATATCTAATCCTTCAGGATTGTCTTCCAATGACTTCTTAGTCATTAGGACAGGCTGCGGACAGCTCATACCACATGTATCTATTTTTTTCATCTTGTCCTCCCTAATTATTTGCATTTAATGTACCGGCTCTTGATTTAACCAAGCCTTCTGAATTTAAGTATGAAATAAGACCTATAAATATGAAACATATAATTGTAGCTATCTTGCCGTTTGCAGTTACGCCTGCTCCACTTGAAGCTAATCCGAAGTTATGTGCAAAAGCTGCTCCAACCAACATTCCCATTACACTTATAACAGAGTCTGTATTTCCTTCTCCTGAAAGTATTAATTGTCTTAGTGGGCATCCTCCTAATAGAACTGAACCCCAGCCTACAAGAGCCATTCCCAAAAAGTTCCATAGTCCGTCAGTATGTGCTATAGGTTGATCTACAAAACCAAGATTGAAGTATCCGAAGGCTAAATTTCCTATAAAGTTAAATACTATTATAGAAATAAATCCAACCAATAAATATGAATCTTTGAAAAGTATCATGTCACGAGTTCCGCCAACCATGCAAAGTCTGGTCTTTTGAGCTAAGCCACCAACTATCAATCCTGCTGCAAGAGATATGGCAATAGGTGCATGCATTGAACCGGGACCTTTTTCACTGAAGAACAAGAATGCGGGTGAAGCTATAAGGAGAACTAAAATTCCAACATTTACAGCCGGGAAAACATAACCTTCTATTTTAGTTATTTTATAAGATCTCTTAAGAGTAAATCCCTTATCTAAGAATTTAACGCCAACAAATATTCCTCCAACGAAACCTGCAATTCCAAATAAAGCATTTAAGTCTCCGCCTCCAAGTCTTAATACCATTCTCAAAGGACACCCCAAGAATATTAATGCCCCAATCATAACCGTCATTCCAAGCATGAATCTTGTAAAAGGTGAAGAACCACCCTTTGTTTGAAATTCCTTGTTTTTTAAAGAAAGAAAGAATGCTCCCAATACTAGACCTACAATTTCCGGCCTTATGTATTGTACTACATCTGCCCTATGCAATCCCACTCCCCCTGCTATGTCTCTGATAAAACAAGCTATACAGAAGCCCATGTTTGCAGGATTGCCAAAGTATACGAGTAATACTGAAATAATTCCGATTGTTCCACCTGCTAAAATAATTCCTTTTTTGTCTTTCATTTTTTCCTCCCTCTTAGTTGAAATTATTAAATAATTAACAATTAAATTATATTATGGAAAACGCTTTGAAACAACAATTATAGAATAATTTAATACTTTAACTTCCAACTATTAGTTATACTTATTCACTTAAAGAGCATTCCTTGTTATAGTTCAGACCCAACCGGGTCTGTCATCCTGAGTGAAACTAAGGATCTCATCTTTTAAAAGGTAAGATTCTTCACTGCGTTCAGAATGACACGGGCTATCGCCCTTATTATTCATGAGTGAACAGTAACTCCTTAATCAGCATTTATTCAATTGACTAAAATCTTAATTGAATAAAAATATACCTTATGTTAAAATACAAGCAGGCTTTCCTACAAAATCTAACATGATGATAATACAAATATGCTATGGGAGCAATGCTATGAAATATGTTTACTTGGACAATGGATCCACATCTTTTCCTAAGGCGCCGGGAGTGGCAGAAAGTATGTCTGATTATATATTAAATATAGGGATAAACGTTAATCGAGGATCATACTCTTCTTCTTATAAAGCTGAAAATGTAGTATATGAAACCCGAGAACTCCTATGTGAATTGTTTAATTTTAACAAAGCTGAAAATGTTATTTTTACTAAAAATATAACAGAAAGCATGAATGTACTTATAAAAGGTTTGTTAAAAGAAAATGATCATGTAATAGTATCGTCAATGGAACACAATGCCCTTATGCGACCTTTAAATTCACTTAATAATATCGAATATACAAGAGTTCTTTGCAAGGAAACTGGCGAACTAAATATTGATGATGTTGAAAAAGCTATTAAATCAAATACCAAAGCAATAATAATGACCCATGCTTCCAATGTGTGTGGAACAGTACTTGATTTGGAGAAAGTAGGACAGGTCTGTAAAAAGCACAATCTTTTTTTTATAATTGACAGCGCTCAAACAGCAGGCTTCTTAGATATAGATTTTCAGAAATTAAATGCCGATGCCATTGGATTTACAGGCCACAAATCCTTATTAGGTCCTCAAGGAATTGGAGGATTTATTGTAAATGATAGAATTAATGATGAAATGAATACATTAATTGAAGGTGGTACAGGAAGTTTATCTAATACTGAAATACAGCCTAGTTACATGCCTGATAAGTTCGAAGCAGGAACTTTGAATATTCCTGGTATTTACGGCTTAAATGCATCATTAAAATACCTTATGAAATTTGGTATTAAAAATATTCGAGAAAAAGAAATTCAGCTTATAAGTAGATTTTTAGATGGAGTGGTCGGTATTAAAAAAATTAAAGTAATAGGTAAGAAAACCACCGATGGCAGAACTGGAGTATTATCAATTGATTTCATTAACAATGACAACGGTCTGGTTTCCCACCAACTTAGCCAGGAATATGGTATTATGACAAGGAGTGGTCTCCACTGCGCCCCCTCTGCTCATAAAACATTAGGTACCTTCCCACAAGGAACAGTTAGGTTTGGTGTAAGTCATTTTACAACAGAAGAAGAAATCGATTATGCAATAGATTGTATTAATAAGATGGCAAAAATGAAATTAGGATAATAGGTGACAACACCGAAGGCACAGCCTTCGTCATTGCTATGAGTATCTCTTTGTCATT
>CAZTML010000153.1:0-4427 GCA_964614935.1 uncultured Clostridia bacterium
ATATAATATTAATGAATGAGGTGATAAAAGTGGACAGAAGAAATTATGACAAGGATATGGTAAGCAAGATGTATGACATAATTGAATTAATATATATTTTAAATAGGTTGACAAATGAATTTTATGAAGAGGATTACTCTAAGCAATACTTGTTGGACATATTGGATGATATGCAAAATGTTAAATACAGCTGTGATAAATACAGAGGAAGAAATATTGGAAAATGTCCAAAAATACCTTGCTCCAATAGCTACAGTAAAAGAGACGGTTTTTTTGACAAAATAATTTTTTATCTAAAATCATTAAATGAAGACTAATAAAGTAACACTTAATGGTTTTACGAATAATATATATTAAAATTATTTTTAGGAGGTTCTATATGTTTAACAATATATTAGGAGATAGTGGAGACAGCTTATTATTCTTCTTCTTACTTTTAGTAGTTCTAGTATGCTTATGTGGAGATGACGGTTTAATAGGAGGAATTGGCGGTTTTGGCGATAATGACAGCTTATTATTCTTCTTCTTGTTATTGGTAGTTCTATTCTGCAGTTGTGACAGAGTAGGCGGAATCGGTGACCGTTGCTAGTTAGTAGTGGGTATCCACAGAAGCAAACAAATTTACATTACTAAAGGCTTCCCTTGAGGGGAGCTTTTATTATGCACTTTTTTTGGGCACAAAACCTAATGTTGTATTTAATATACGCACATGTATCCTCAAGGATAAAACGTTAGGAAAACGATTATTGCATATTAATAATTAATTTAAGTAATATAATTCACAATTAATTTGTTATAAGGGTTGAAATATTGGTTAAAAATAAGTGTTGACAAGTATAGATAATTGTATTAATATAATTTTTAAAATTACTTTTAAAAGGTGGGAAGAGCATATGAAAAAAAGAATATTTATATCATTACTTGCAATTGTATTGGTGATGAGTCTGCTCGTGGGCTGTGGAGACGGTGGAGCAAATAATAATAACAATAATGACAATGATGGAATTAAAATCGGTCTTAACTATGAACTTACAGGAGGGGTTGCGTCTTACGGACAGTCAAGTGTTGACGGTATTATGATGGCATTTGATGAAATAAACGCAGCTGGTGGAATTGATGGTAAACAGATTATTCCTGTGAAAATAGATAATAAATCAGAGGCTTCAGAGGCAACTTCAGTAGCAACAAGACTTATGACTCAAGAAGGTGTTGTAATGTCTTTAGGGCCGGCAACTTCAGGAAACTTCATGGCTACTATACCAGTGGCTCAACAAAATAAGATTCCTGTACTATCTTCTTCATCTACTGCAGATGATGGTGTTACCACTGATGCAGATGGAAATGTTTATGAATATGCATACCGTCTTTGCTTTAATGATTCATTCCAAGGTGTTACAATGGCAAACTTTGCATCAAACAACTTAGGAGCTAAGAAGGCTGTTATAATTAAAGATACTTCAAGTGACTATGGCAAAGGACTTGCTGAAAACTTTAGATCTGCTTTTGAAGGAGCAGGAGGAGTAATAGTAGCAGAAGAAGGATATGTAAAAGGCGACAAAGATTTTAATCCTGTGTTGACAAGTATCAGAGGAAAAGAATATGATGTAATCTTTATTCCTGGATATTATGACGAAGCAGGTTTAATAATAAAACAAGCTCGTGATTTAGGAATTGATGCCCCTGTACTTGGAGCTGATGGTTTTGATTCACCGGTTCTATTGGAACTTGCAGGAGAGACAGCTTTAAATGATGTATATTTCTCAAATCACTATTCTTCATTAGATGAAGATCCATTGGTACAAGATTTTATTGCTAAATATAAAGAAAAGTATAATATTGAGCCAAATGCATTTAACGCTCTTGGTTATGACTTGGGAAGATGGGCAGCTGATGCTATAAAACGTGCTGGAGGAGCAGATTCAGCAAAAATAACTGAAGCTCTTGCATCTACTAAGGCTTTTGAAGGCGTTACAGGTACATTTGATATGGACGAGAACCACAACCCTGTTAAATCTATAGTAGTTATCGGTTTAGAAAATGGGGCCCAAGCAACAAGTGTTAAAGTAGATCCTAAATAAATTTGTATTAGATAAAAATGGGGACAGTAATGTCCCCTATTTATAGAATTCAGATTTTAGGAAATAATCAAGTTAGCATGAATGCTAACTTATTATTGTTTAAATAGACTGAATCCCGTACAGTAACTTAAAGTATGCTGCTCCGGGTTATTATTTAACAATTGCTATAAGGAGGTGCAGAATGGATCAATTTTTACAACAAATTGTAAATGGTATTTCTTTAGGAAGTATATATGCTTTGGTAGCTTTAGGCTATACAATGGTTTATGGAATAATAAGATTAATAAATTTTGCTCATGGTGATGTATACATGGTGGGTGCTTATGTGGGATTTGCGGTCTCCACATTCACAGGTTTAGGATTCATACCTTCCTTAATAATAGCTATGATAGCATGTGCCCTACTTGGTATGACAATTGAAAAGGTTGCTTATAAACCTCTTCGAAATTCTACTCGTATTGCAGTTTTAATTACAGCCATTGGTGTTTCTCTTTTGTTACAATACACCATGATGTACTTTGTTGGAGCACAAGTAAGGTCATATCCTAAATTGTTATCAGAAAAGATAATTACAATAGGCAATGTTATGATTAAAATGCAGCAAATATATATTGTAATTACCGTTATAGTTTTGATGGTTATTCTTCAATATATAGTTAAAAAGACCAAAATAGGAAAAGCAATGAGGGCAGTTTCTGCCGATAAGGATGCGGCTCAGCTTATGGGAATAAAGGTAGACAACACTATTTCTTTTACTTTTGCCATAGGTTCTGCATTGGCAGGAGCAGGCGGTGTTTTGGTAGGGATATATTATAATTCAATAGATCCCCTTATGGGCACGATGCCAGGTTTAAAGGCTTTTGTTGCTGCTGTTTTCGGTGGTATAGGATCTATACCGGGTGCAATGATTGGTGGTCTTTCTATCGGAATGCTTGAAACATTAGTGGCAGGTTACGGTAATTCTAAATTAAGAGACGCTGCAGTTTTTGCATTCTTAATAATAGTACTAATATTAAAACCTTCCGGTTTATTAGGAAAGAATACGAAAGAGAAGGTGTAGTATGAAAGTATTAAATAAGAAAAATATTATAACCTTAGTTTTAATAGTAATTGTATACGCCATTGTTCAAGTTCTTTTGATAAATGGATTGATAAACTCTTTTTATGAAATTACTATTGCTACCATATGTATCAATATAATTCTTGCTGTAAGCTTGAATTTAGTTACCGGCTTTACTGGACAATTTTCTCTTGGTCATGCAGGCTTTATGTCTATAGGTGCCTATGTAGGCGCTCTTGTAAATATGGAAATGAACTCGACACCGGGTTTTTTGATTGGTATAGTAGCCGGTGCTATTGCTGCTATGATAGTTGGAATTCTAATAGGCATACCAACACTTCGACTTAAAGGGGATTACCTAGCTATTGCTACATTAGGTATGGCTGAAATCATTAGAGTAATGTTTTTAAATATGGATGATATAACTAATGGTGCTGCCGGTTTATTTGGCATACCAAGATATACAAATTGGACTGGGCTCTTTATTTTCACTGCCCTTACTATAATTATTATAAATAATTTCATCAAGTCATCTCAAGGACGTGCATGTATTTCAATAAGGGAAGATGAAATAGCAGCGGAATCTATGGGTATTAATACTACCAAATATAAGGTAATGGCCTTTGCCATGGGTGCTTCTTTTGCAGGAATAGCAGGTGCCTTATATTCATCCTATTTCTACTTTATTAATCCTACAATGTTCGGATTCCAAAAGTCCATTGATATATTGGTAATAGTTGTATTTGGTGGATTGGGATCTATTACAGGCTCTGTTATTGCAGCAATAGTATTAGCTGTAATAACTACTGTTCTACAGTCATATTCAGAACTTAGAATGATCATATACGCACTACTTCTCATATCCATAATGCTTTTCAGACCTCAAGGTTTGTTAGGAACAAAAGAAATAACGGACTTGTTCAAGTTTGGAAAAAAGAAGACTAAAGTAGAGTAAAGGAGGGGTCTTATGTCACTATTATCAGTTGAAAAATTAACTAAGTCCTTTGGTGGACTTACAGCAGTATCCAATGTCAGTATGAATATTGAAAAAGGTGAGCTCATAGGACTTATTGGCCCTAACGGCGCAGGAAAAACTACTTTTTTTAATTTAATTACCGGGGTTTATGCCCCAACATCAGGATCTATTAAATTAAATACGGATGGGAATGTAAAAGAAATAGGTGGGCTAAAACCTTACAATGTAACAAAGGTAGGTTTAGCAAGAACATTTCAAAATATTAGGTTATTTAAAGATTTGACTGTTCTTGACAACATTCGTATAGCAATGC
>CAZTML010000154.1:0-2461 GCA_964614935.1 uncultured Clostridia bacterium
GCATACACGTGGGAAACGGATGCACTAACCTACTTCATATGGCATCAAGACGGTATTGAATGCCATATTTCAGGAAACCTAAATAAAGAGGAAATTATAAGAATTGCAGAGAATGTTTCAAAACAAATTTAAAAAACATGTCCCTTTTCTCCTCCCTATACGTTATATAGGTAACAACGTAAAATAACAACAAGAGGGGATTTTTATTAAAAAAGATTTCTCATAGAATAGGAGATATAGATAATATGAAACGAAATAAATATATTTATGCTATTTTTGAAATTTTTATTCTAGCAATTATTGCTTTGTTATCATTTACTGTTTTGAATTCAGAATATTTGTTTGGATGGACAGCCCATAACTGGAAATTTTATTTGTTTTTAACGGTGATTGCCCTATTATTACTTTTCTTGAATCAAAGGCTTGCCTCAGCATTTATGAGCATAGGAATTGCCATTGGTATTTTTGCAGGGAACTTCTTTGGAAAATCCATAAAGATATTGAATGAAGGAAAAATTGTTGAAGGTATGAAACAAGAAGAAATATGGAGGCTACGGCATCATCCAGGATTTGAAATTTGGATTAGTATAATTCTTTTATTTATTATAATTGGAATAGTTACGGAGATTATTGTTTCTAGGAAAAGGGAATAGCCTTTGTATTGAGATTGAAAATTGAGGGAGTGTTTGTTATGAAGTTTGGTAAATTTATTGTATCTATTATTCTTGCTTTTTCATTAACATCAGTTATGGTAAGACAAGTGTTGACTGAAGTTGTGACTGTGCAGACAGGCAGATTTAGCAAGTAATAAATTACCAAAAGAAGTTAAGAAACCACATATAGAATTCATATCTATCAATGAAGCTTTAAGACGTAATATAGAAGTTTCAGATTTTATAGCTAAGCTACCATTATATAAAGGGGAGTTATATGAATAGGAGAAATTCATTAATAGCCATCATTCTAAGTTTAACATTAATTATGACAAGTTGTAGTGTGACGAAAAAGGTGAGCATACAAGAAACAAAACAATTTACGAATACTATTTTAAAATCTAATGAAAAAATAAAAAATTTAGAGTTTTACTTTACAAGGCCTCATCTCAAGGCAGAAATGGTCTATGAGGGAGATTTGGAAGCTGATGATTTTAGATACCTAATTGAGGAATTTAAGGTTTTGATAGATATTGATTTTATGCAAAAGATTGGGGATAAATATTGGGCAGGAGATATCCCGTGGCAATTCAATTTAAATGTTCATGTAGATGAGAAATTGGATGATAGCTATGACTATCAATTGTTCAGTAGATACAATAAAGAACATATCAGAAATGAAGATCCAGAAAATATTGACGGATATGAGACTTGGCATATAGATGATAAGAATTATAATGAAATAACATTAGATTGATAAGGAGAACTTATTATGCAAAAGAGTAAATATGCAACATCAATTGGAATTATAGGAGTACCTGACAAAGAAACTATTACTAGATTAGAAAAAGAGTGGGGAAAGCCCATTAAGAAGATTGAGAGAAATAGAAAAATTATTTTACTGGTTGGTAAAGGATTATTTAAAAAGAAAATCATCATTCCTATCAAGAAATGATGATAGCAAGAAGCTGATATTTACATAAATGAAAACTAGACTAAGTTTGAGAACGAAAATTAACGAGAATTCACCATACTTACGTGTAGTAGTATCATTTTTAAGGGAGATAAAAATCATGAAAAAATTTATTTTAGGAATTGCATTATTTATAACAGGTATTATTGGGTTTGTTGGTTGGATAATTGCATGTGTATTAAAGATTCAACCAGGTTCAATAAGTGTAGTTTTTAACAGTTTAAACGGAAGTGATATGGTCATTACAGGGATATTTGTAGTAATGGCGTTGGTAGGATTAATACTTTCAATTATTGAATCTAAAAAGGAATTGTAGGTATCGTTAGATATATAATAATATATTTTTTATCAAACAGAAAACAATATATTTAAAGTGCCTGTTAGTTAAAGCTATATTAGAAATTCATAAATAAAAGGAGAAGAATCTTATGAAGAAAATTATATTTTATATACCGGCAATTGTATTTACTATTTTTTATATATGGGCAGTAATCATTGTTTCAATTGAGTTAGCTTCGCCAACTATATTTGCTTGGATAGCTCTGTTTTTAATGAGTGGTTTTCTTTTAAGCAAAGATAAGTTTTGGGGAGGAATTTTGGGTATGTCACCAGGGGTGCATTTTCTTTATATGAATGTAAAACATACAGGACAAGCATTCAGTGAAAGGCCAATAGGAATTGTGATTTTGGTTTTTTACATATTTTGCAGTGGCTATGTTTTTTATAAAAAGGCTTCGACTAGAATAACAATTGATTAGGGGAGAGTTATATGAATAAAAGAAACTTACTAATAGCTATATTCCTAGTTTTAACAATCCTTATAACAGGTTGCAGT
>CAZTML010000154.1:2561-4423 GCA_964614935.1 uncultured Clostridia bacterium
TACCATGGCAGTTTAATTTAAATGTTCATGTCGATAAGAAATTAGATGATGGTTATGACTATCAATTATTTACTAGATACAATAAAGAACATATAAGAAATGAAGATCCAGATAATATTGACGGATATGAGACTTGGTATATACAGGATAAGAATTATAATGAAATAGCTGTGGCTAAAGAACCCTCGTATGTTACGGAAGCAGTGTATAAGACTGAATATGACAAAGTAAAAATTGAGCTCCTATCTGATCAGATGGGTTTTAAGTCGGAAAATATGATAGAGATAAGGGAGTCTAAAATAGTATCAACCATTGACCTAGCCATTAAGACTAGCCTAACCCCTGGACAAAACAGTGACCTAGAAAACAACCATACCAACCAGTATAGGGTGGAATTGTCTAATAATATTGGGGGATATAGCTGCGAACTTTATTATGGTACCCTATATGATAAGGCTTACCTTGGGAAAGATGGTGGCCTTGATGAAGCAGATATAGACTTTGCACGTTATATTGATTCGCTGCTAGAGAATACAAACATAAGGGCTCATATAGAAGACCCTAAGGTTTTGGAGCTGTTTCAGTCCTATGGATGGACACTTGACTATCAGATAAATAAGCTTAAAAGTAATTTAGAAGATATTAATGTTTTATCGGATTTCAATCCAAATCAATACTATTTTGCCTATAACAATGAACTCTCAAAGGATATTGGCCTTGATATGGGTCAGTATGCAAATACCACCAATATAAATGTTGAAATTTATAGAATCCATGAGAGCATGCCAAAGACGTTTTACCCAGTTCAAAATGCTAGAGGCATTGTTGTGAAAAGGGATGATCAAATCATTGGGGCTTTTATCAGCGCCGGTAGGCACAGTACTTTTGATGCTTGTAGTCTAAAAGGAAATAGTTTTGACCAAGTGACAGGTCAAACCCTTGATCAGTGGTTTGAGAAAATGATTCATGCCAGTAATGGGGAAAAAAGATTATCCAAACTAGAACCAGAGCAGGTTATAGAAGAATATTTCATAGCTTTAGATAATAAAAACATGAAGGCCGCAACATCTTGTCTCTCCAAAAAAAGTCTACTTGAAGGCTTAACATCCAATATGCCAAATGATCAGTTATTTAATGAAAGAGTCAGTTTGCCTTTAACAAGTACGGATATAGAAACTAAATCAAGTACGGGAAATTTGAGATCAGCAAAATTATTGCAAGTTAAGGAGCGTACAGGGTCTGATGAAAACACTAAAATATTTGGCGTAACCGTAGATCTTAAGTACAAAGGGGGAGGAAGCATTGCTAGCACAGAGCAAATTTGGGATTGCCATATGGTTTATGAATCCCCACAGACAGGATGGAAAATAGAAGAGTTTGGACATTAGATTAAAATAATGGATAGATTTTAAAAGTAAGTGAGTATGAATGATGGAAAATAGTTAAGGAGGGCTGATGATTATGAAAAATAAATTTTTTAAAATAGTAGGTGTGTATGCTTTAGTTTTTACTGTTTGTACATCAAGTTTTGTAGTGTTTGCCTCCGCTAGACATTACCGTAATGAAGGTGAAAAACCAGCGCCAACGTATCCACTAAACGCAAATAATGAAACATATGGTTCATCGGCAGATGCTATATCCCAAGATACTGAACCTGATTTGGTTTTAGTGCAACTTGCAGATGGCGCTTTAGGTTATGTAAGAAATGAAGATTTAACAGGAGAAGTTCCGAGTAATCCTGAAGAAGCGGTAGCTATGCAAATAGAGAAAGAAAATCGTATACAGAGGGCTAGAGGTTTGAAAACGGGAAGAACAATAAATGTTTATGATGTAAATGGTGAGATTGTCTTAGGAGAATTTTT
>CAZTML010000155.1:0-4412 GCA_964614935.1 uncultured Clostridia bacterium
AATATTCTTGATAGTTTAGTCATTGCCATGAATGAAGGGCGTAGCCCGTGTCATTCTGAGAGCACAGCTCGAAGAATCTTAGGTTTAAAAGATGAGATCCTTCGTTATCACTCAGGATGACAGTATAATACAGATTTTCTATTTCGTTCTACAACGAAATATGAAAATCTATTTTTTTTGCTATAAAAGAAAAATTTATGTCATATATATTGATTTTATTTAATAATTATTGTAATATTTATTGAATAATAGGCATATATAACTTGCACATTTTATGTAGATTATGCTATAATGTGTTTAATATTCAAGAAGTTGCAAAATTTTTAAATATTAGAAATCTGGAGCTTGAAAGTGGCAAAGAAAAATTTTGGTTTAAAAAATTTCTTTCTTTCTTTTTTGATAGTTGTAATAGCCATTTATGTATTTCAGAATGTTAAAGTGTCTGCAGATTTCATGGTAGCAGAAAACGGGATTTTAGAAGACCTTATAAAAGCTGAAGGAATTGTTGTAAAAGATGAAAGAGTCTATGAGGCAACACTTGATGGCAGCGTTATATATTATTATGAAGAAGGAAGAAAAATTAAAGAAGGACAGCTAGTAGCAGATATAAATACAAGTGCTGATGCAGGAGCAGTAAACAAACAAATTTCAGAAATCCAATCTGCCATAGATAAAATTGAAAATGCAGATGAAGAGTCTTTGTCAAAAGAAAACTTCACTGCCTATCAAAATGAAATTCAATTAAGCATATTGAATAATGAATTGGAAAATATGTATAGTGTACTTGGACAAGTAACTAGTAATGATTTATATTATAGTAATTCATATTCAGATTATTCAGTTTCTGAGTTAAAAGAAATGAAAAATAATCTGACAAATAGTATTTCAACAAACAAGGTACCATATTATTCTGATAGAGCAGGAATTATTTCATATAAGACTGACGGTTTAGAAGATGTCTATAAATTTGAAAACGTGCTGGAAATGACACCAAGCTCCACCCTAAGGCGTGATTATACATTTAATGATAAAAAAGAAAGTGTTCAAGAAAACGAAAGCTTTTACAAAATAATTAGGAATTTTGAGTATTATATAGCAGTAACTGTAAATAATGATAAGGCAAAGTTGTTTGAAGAAAATAAGTATGTGAAGGTTAGAATACTTTCAGATGGTGGACAGCACATAGTATGGGGTTACCTAGAGAAAATTAATTATGGCAGTGAAGAATCAGTATTAATATTGTTTTTTGATGATTATTTTTATAAAGTATATGACAAGAGATACCTTAATTTAGAACTAATTACAGCTTCTTATGAAGGTTTGAAAATAAAAAACCAGGCCTTGATTGAAAAAGATGGCTTAATTGGAGTTTATGTACAAGACGCCAGCAATATAATTAAATTTTTTCCTGTTGAAATATTAGGCAGTGATGAAGAACATTCAGTCATAGGAACAGGGGAATATGTAGGCGTAAATGAGAGAAATATTATAACTATAGAGGGTAATAGATATCATACCGTAAAAATATTTGATAAGATAATACTAGAATCGGATAAGGTTTACGAAGGTCAAATTGCAGATTAGGAGGCAAAATTTGAGCATTAAAGAAAATTATGACGGAATTTTAAAAAGAATAGAAGCTACCTGTAAAAAAACAGGCAGGAATCCGAAAGATATAAAGGTAATAGCTGTTTCAAAGACTGTTGACTCAGAGAGGGCAAAAAATGCAATTGAAGCAGGGGTTGAACACTTAGGCGAAAACAGAGTGCAGGAATTAGTTAAGAAGTACGAAGAACTCGAAGTTATAGATGTTAAATGGCACATGATTGGTCATTTGCAGAAAAATAAGGTAAAATACATAATAGATAAAGTGGAGCTCATTCATTCTGTTGAAAGTTTAAGTCTTGCAGAAGAAATAAACAAAAGAGCCGAAAAAAATGATTTAGTTGCAAATGTTCTTATTGAACTTAACATTGGAGAAGAAGAAAGTAAGTTTGGAATAAGTGAAGATCATGTTTATGATTTTATAAAAAGCATGGAAGACTTTGAAAACATTAAAGTACTTGGATTAATGACGGTTGCCCCATTTTGCGAGGACCCTGAAGATGTAAGGTGGGTTTTCAAAAAAATGAAGAATATATATGATAAGGTTTCAACAATGAATTTTAAGAACACAGAAATGAAATATTTGTCCATGGGCATGACAAATGATTTTGAAATTGCTATTGAGGAAGGCTCTAACATCATCCGTATCGGAACAGCCATATTTGGAGCCAGAAAAATATAACTAAAGTTGAATAACGGGCAATGCCCTTATTGAAGGAGGAAGAGTACATGAGTATGATGGAAAGGGTAAAAGACTTCATAGGAATCACAGACTTGGAAGAAGACTATGATGAGGAGGATGTTGTTTCTACGGGTAGTTTAGAAAGCAACAGAAATGAAAGAATGGAAACCTATACAAGGAAAAACAATGTAATCAAGGTTCATTCTAACGCTGATATGAAAGTCTTTATATGTGAGCCGGAAAAATATGAGGATTGCACAAAAGCTGTTGATGAAATTAAAAACAGAAAAGTTGTAGTTCTTAATATTGAAGGAATGGAACTTGAAAACCAAAAGCAAGTTTTTGAGTTCATCAAGGGTGCAGTCTATGCGTTAGAAGCAAGCATCCAAAAAGTATCAAATGGAATATTTGTTTTAGCTCCCAACAATGTGCAAATTGACGGAAGATTAAGCGACAGATATGAGAGGAATTATTATTTCGGCAAATAAGGAGCGTTTATGTATACAATAAAAGTAGCTCTTGGACTACTATTAAGAATCATCGATTCATTAATACTAGTGAGAGTGATATTAACTTTTTTCCCAACCCTACGAACTTCAAAAATTTCCTACTTTGTTTATCAAATGACCGAGCCAGTATTGGCTCCTTGCAGGGCAATTTTAGACAAACTAGGCTTAGGCATGGGAATGATTGACTTTTCTCCTATATTGGCACTTATGTTATTAAATATGTTGCAAAGATTGGTATATGCCATATAAGATGCCCTAACCCAATTTTACTGACCTAAGGGAGAGGAAAATTGATGGTAGGTCATTTGTAACGAGCGCCAATTTTGTGCGACGTAAGGAGCAAACAAAATTGTGCAGCGAGACTACAGGGAGAGGAGAAAGAGATTTATGAAAGATTTTGAAAAATACTTTGATTTCATCCAGGACGCTGAAACAAAGAACATAGTCAGAAAAATCGCTGACAAAGCCTTGTATGTACACAAAAATTATATGACAGCAATAACGGAATTCATAAATCCCTATGTTGCGGAATTATGTATACCTATAATAAAAAACTATAATATAAAATATGAAATTTTCCCCTCATATGAACATTGTGAGAGGAAAGTTTTCATTTTATACCCAGATTATTCTGAAACTTTGGATGAAGATGAATATATTACAGGAATTCGAATTTGGAATAAATCTAAATTCAAAAAACTATACCATAAGGATTACTTGGGGGCCCTCATGTCATTAGGCATTGAAAGGAGCAAAACAGGTGATATTTATGTATATGATGATTATGGTGACATTCTAGTCCACAGCGATATAGCTGATTATATTATTTACAATTTGGACAAAATAGGTAATAGTAAAATTCAAGTAGAGAAAATAAAACTAAATCAAGTAGATTTTAAAGAACAAGAACACGAAATTATGAATATTATCTCTTCTTCCATGCGTATTGACAATATTGTAAAACACCTTACTAAATCATCAAGGGAAAAAGCATCTATCCTAGTGAAATCAGGGAGCGTTAAAAATAACCACATACCTGAAGACAAGGTGAGCGCTGAATTAAAAGAAGGAGACTTATTGTCAATCAGCAGGGCAGGACGGTTTAAAATATATAAAATCAACGGAACAACAAAAAGTGGAAAATTAAAAATTCAAATCAAGCATTATGTTTAGGTAGGAGTCTTATGAATATTATAGCAGCAATTGTAATCATATTTTCGGTAGTTTTTGATCAGGCTACAAAATTCTGGGCAGCAAGTGTTTTAAAAAACGGTCAATCAATTAAAGTATTAGGAAACTTTTTACGCTTTACCTATGCAGAAAATAAGGGTGCAGCCTTTAGCATCTTGCAAGATCAAAGAACATTTTTTCTTATAATAACTCTTGTAATGTTGGTATTGTTGGCTTATATTTATTTTAAAACAGACAATATCACCAAAGTCTCTAGATTTTCAATAGCAATGATAGCGGGAGGTGCAATCGGCAATTTTATCGACAGGCTCCTTCTGGGATATGTTATAGACTTTATTGATGTAAGATTTGGAAGCTTTTATAATTTCCCGATTTTTAATATAGCTGATAGTTTTGTTGTTTGTGGAACAATTTTAATGATAATT
>CAZTML010000156.1:0-4358 GCA_964614935.1 uncultured Clostridia bacterium
TTTTATTTACCACCAACTGGGTGGCTAACTTCATTCTATAATCCACCTTTTAAAAAAAATTAGTAATTGCTTTAGAAAAAAATACATTATGATTCCAAAAAGAAAATATAATAGCACTATTGTTAATACTACCATTGGCTTAGCAGTCTGTAATTGATCGTAAATATTACTAACACTACCAACAAGTGTAATCGACAGTAACAATATAAGTAAAACATTCACCAAATCAGTAAAATAAATTCTTAATTTCAAAATCATTCCTCCAGTTTATTACACTAAAGATATAGACAATATCACTAATTCTAACAAAATAAAATTGGATATTAAATCTAAAAAAGGCTACATGCTTCAACAAGATTTAAAACATAATAACCCTTATAGACAATATTTATTTTTTAATCACAGGCGAATAGTAATCGACATAATTACTATTACCATCATCTGAAGAGGTAAAGCGGTGAATCAATTGAATATTTGAGTTTTCTAAGTCAATAGGAGAAACTATACTGCCAGAAAAGCCAGCATTCTCACTATTATAGATAGATGGATATGCTTGTTTAACATCAGGGCGTGTTAAATTTTGTTCATTTGAATCTAACTTAACTCGGGCAACCTCACTGCCATTTTTTAATAAGATCACATACTGGAAAGGCTTATCGATTGTCCGGTCGTCAATATGCCAACCAGCAAAGGAAACTTTCTGTCCGTCAACCATTACCTGATCAAACCAACCAGCGTTAGTGGGATAGGCTGAACTCAACTGATCATAATAGTTACTATTGCCATCATCTGAACCAGTAAATCTTAAAAGTACTTGTAGCGAATCACCCATTCTATCAGTGTTAACTTTTACAACAGAGTCAAAACCACTATGCAAACTATTGCTAATAGTTGGATAAACATTGGCCACATCTGCCCGGTCAGTTAAATTTACTTTTTGGCGACCTATTTCTTGCCCATTACTCAAAACAATTAAGTAGGCATTTGGAGTAACCGCAGAATAATCACTAGCCATCCAACCTGTTAAATGAAGACCGTCGTTAGTCATAAAGACATTATCAATGCTATATGCCTGTTGGTTTTGCTGAGGTAAAGTAAACCAGTAGTCGGTATACATACCGCTATTACCATTACCAATACTAGCAGTTGAATACCTACTTACTAGTGAATAAGAATGTCCAGGAAGTAAAGTTACTTTCCCCAAGTTAACGTTAAAACCTGCCCAGTTAGCATTTTGAATATTAGAATATACTTGAGCAACATCCGAACGCATCACATTACTAATCTTTTGAGATATAACCTGGGTATTGGATGTATTATCGAATAAAATTAGATAATGGTTCTTCTCCAAGCTAGTCATATCCGCCGCGTGCCAACCACTAACCTGTAATTGTCCGTCACTAACGTTAAAACTATCTAGATAGCCAATATTTTGTTGCTTGCTTGGTATTAATTTAGCAGGGTTAAACCATGAATCAATATAATTACCCTCACCATTTATATCATCACTATAACGACTAATAGCTTGTAAGCTATGGCTAAGGTCTAAACCATTTAAATCAAAATCAGCTGTAAAACCAGATAATAGTGAATTACCAATATCAGGCAACACTTTTTGGACGTCAGCTCGGACACTATTAAGAACCCGTTGACGACCGACTTCCTTACCAGTTGTCTGATCAAAAAGAATAACAAAATGATATGGCTTAGTAAGAGCAAGATTTGTTGCATGCCAACCGGTAACACGGAGAGTATTATCAGCAGACGTATCAAAACTATCTAATGCTGAATTATTGCTTTGATCTAACTTAATACTAGGATTCCAGTACTCAATATAGTTACCTTCACCATTTGTATCGTTACTATAACGACTAATAACGACCAGCTCATCGCTTGAGTTCGAAAGGCTGCTCATATTTAACGGGACATTAACATTAAAGCCTGAATATTCAGCATTGTATAAATTATATGCTTGTTTTACATCTGGACGATTAGTTGGTACCGTTACCTGAACTCTACCTAGTTCTTTATTATTAGTCTTGTCAAAAACGATAATATAATGATAGGGATGAGTAGCTACTTGATTCGTGACATGCCAACCTGCAATATGAACACTATTATTTATTAACTGAACGGTATCAAGCCAAGCTATATTTGTATTTTGACTTTTATCGAAACTGTTACTTACATAATTAACTTTAATTATTGAGCTATCCATATTTGAATTAGCTTGAAGTGAATCAATTTTTGTAATTAACCGATTATTAACTAATGAAGAATAGCCATTTATTACTGGAATAGAATATTCTGAGAAACCATTTTGATCCGTTGTCCACTGGCTAGCAGCAGTTAATCGGTCATTAGCAGTATCAAAATGACTAGTTCGTTTAAAGGTTACAACCTGTTTTTCAACTTTTTTATTTCCATTTGGCTCATTCAATTCAATCGTCCGCGTAATCGATTTTGTTTCTGGCAACTCAATAACAGTGTCGGGAGTTGATATTTCCCATAAGTCATCAACTGTCTTCAACCGGGAATTTATTTGCTTAAACAACTCTTGCTTTGGAAGGTAAGCTCGATGAGTAAATGATCCATCCATATTATATTGGTTCCATAGTTGGTCATTAATTTGATAATTTTTCTCACCGACACTGTCAAACCATTGATTAAATAAAGCAATTACATTTGCTGTACTTAAAACACTTTGACGCAATTCTTTATAGCGATTAATAATCTCCTGACGATGATGATTATAGATATTTATTAATAATTTATTTCCAGAATTATTCAAGGTTTGACTAAAGTCCGCCTTTTCATCAGTCGTATTACCATCCCACGAGTTAGCCCAAGACATATCTAAATCATACGGCATTAGCGTCCACTTACTACCATCTTTACTAAGGTAAAAGATGTTTTTTCGTAATCCATCAGCATTATTAATCGCAAACGAAAATACTAAATAATCAATTGCAGATGGAACATCAATATATTGTTGCTCAAGACGTAAATAATCATTTTCAGACGCATTAGCAACCTGATAAAGCTCATTAAAACGGTCAATCGTTGCTTGGGTAACTTTAGCTGGTGAAACATTAGAAAAGGCTGAGTCGCTAATGAAGTTTTCAGCAGTTACGGGTTGCTGAAAGCCGGTAACTGGACTATAACCCTCACCAGTAATTGCAATATCATTTGCTTTTTCATCATTCATTTTATAGAGTTTATCTTGATGATAAGTGTTAAGACTATATAGCCCCATATTTAAACCATTAATAGTTAGACTAATAGGAATACCTGCTATTTGCCCATAATTAGGCATCTTTTTTACAATACTTTCTTTTAAATTGGAACGGCTAGCTGTTATTTGCTTGAATAACTCCGAATTAATAACATTATTACCTTTATTGGGATCAGTAAAATTTGCTTTTAGATTAAAGGCATTAGTTTTAAAACCGCTACCCGGAATTTCTAACTTCAACTTTTTAGTAAGCGCTGCATCTTGATAAAGCTTTAGTCGGTAACCTTTTTTCGGCCAAGCTAAGGTACTATTACCCTGATACTTGATCGTTCCCCATGCATTAACAGTCTGCCCACTATTTAAATTAATCTGGGTATTGATTGTTTTTAAATTATCCTTTGAAATCCCCGAAAGATCACCGTTAATACTAATTGTACTAATATTATTAGCAGGAACTTGCTGAGTAGTATCTTCCGCTTGATGAAGTTGACTATCAACCGTATAAGATTGAAGATTGTTATTTTGATCATACGAAGCAACATTCCCACTCCCGTTATCTGCAATCTTTGCCTGTGGGACAACCGTAACTTCCTGCTTCTCTGCATTATTATTCGAAGCGGCCTGCGGTACCACTACTTGTTGCGTTCGTACTTTAGGTATTGTCGTATCTGCCTTAATACGTTGAGTGCTAGCAAATGTCATTACCGTAGTAACCCCCACTGCAGTAATTGCTGCTACACACCATTTCTTCCCATCTTTATACAATTTAAAGTGTTTTTTATTTTCCACTAAAGTATCCTCCCTATTTCAAAGTAAACCTTTTCACATTATAACAAAATAAATAGGGGGATTCTAATACCAATAAAATACCACAAACTTTTACATAGCTAGCTCTATCCCGCTCACTATATTTATAAACGAAAGGCATGACCCAGTTAAATAACGGAATCATGCCTTAACAGCTTAATAATTTAATTTTGTCTTACACTTTGCTCCTCTGAACAGATACTGCTTATCAAGCTTTTTTAATATAAACGTTGTAACTTAATAGCGTTAAACCAGAAATCAGGGATATCTGTCAACTGGTATGGTTGACTAAAAATACTTCCTACGAAAATGTAGG
>CAZTML010000157.1:0-4329 GCA_964614935.1 uncultured Clostridia bacterium
TTATAGCCCTTCTCTACTATTTCTTGAGAAGCGATTATAAGTTTTCGAAGGGTTGATTTTTCCTTTATTATATTGCAGTAAGCTTCGACATTTTTAGAAGTTATTATATTTTCAGTTAGTGTTGCAAGATATTCAAATCCTCCTATATAATCAATCTTTCCTCTTTTTTTAAGCTCCTCGAAAACTGTTACCGCATCAACAGGTATATTTTGCATGTGTATCTGCTTGATGCTGTCATATATCTCCTTGTTTGCTTCAAAGTAAAAATCATCATAACTAAGCAAATTAACCACTTTTTCGACAGCCATGTGATCAATCATACAAGAAGCCAAGACAGTTTGCTCGGCTTCGGAATTATGAGGTGGAACTTTTCCAAAATTTATTAAATCAGACATATAAACCTCTTATTTTTCTGTAACTATTACCTTTAATTTTGCATTTACAGTAGGATGAAGTTTTATTTTAGCATAGTATTCTCCTACAGATTTAATAGTTTCATCTAATTCAAATTTCTTTTTGTCAATTACAATTCCATGTTCTTCTTCTAAAAGGTCGGATATTTCCTTTGTTGTAATTGAACCAAATAATTTTCCGTTTTCCCCAGTTTTTGATTTTATAACAATAGTTTTTTCCAATAATTCTTGTTCAAGAATTTTAGCTTCTTCTAAAATTTCATTTTCTTTTTCTTCTTTTTTCTTTTTAGCATGTTCTAAGTTTTTTAAGTTTACATCTGTAGCTTCTATGGCTAAATTCTTCGGAAATAGGAAATTATTCGCATAACCATCTTTTGCATTGATTATTTGTCCCTTTTTTCCAACGTTTTTAACATCTTGTAATAATATTACTTTCATTGTTTGCTCTCCTTTTTATATTGACTTATGGCCTTAAAGAGTTCCTTTCTCGCTTCCTCCATGTCCTGAGTGTGTACTTGGGCACCGGCCATATTCATATGGCCGCCTCCCCCGAGGTATTCCAACATTACCTGTACATTTACATCACCTACGGACCTGCCGCTAATATTTATATAATCATCGTTTCTCACAAGTACAAAGCTTACTTTAACATCCTTTATTGTAAGTAATTCATCTGCACTTTGGGCTGCTATTACATTTGAATCTTCAGTATACTCATCGATATATGATACAGCCACATCATCAAAAACAATTTCACTTCTTTCTATTATTTCTGTCTTTTTCTTCATGAACTCAATACTTTCATTGAATAATTCCTTTACTTCTACATTGTCTGCACCATTTCTTTTCAAGAAGGCTGCTGCTTCAAATGTTCTTACACCTGTTTTAAATGTAAATGAATTTGTATCCACAACTATTCCTGCCATTAAAGCATCTGCCTCAAATTTTGTAAGCTTAATATGGTCCTCCATATATTGTATAATTTCAGCCACCAGCTCACAAGTTGATGAAGCATAAGGTTCAATGTAGTCTAATAATGTGTTTTCTATATACTCTTCACTTCTTCTGTGATGGTCTATTAATACTACTTTTTCAACTATATCAAGAAGTTCAGGTGACTCTGTATAAGACTTTCTATGTGTATCTAAAACAACTATCAAGGTATTCGGGTCGCATAGCTCCAAAGCCTTTTCAGTAGTTACTAGGGCTTCTGCATAATGACTTTCTTCTTTTCTCATTCTTTCACACATATTTTTTAAAGCATGGTTCTCATTATTTAAAACTATATGGGATTTTTTGCCCCTTGACCTCGCTATTGCGTAAAGACCTATGGATGCACCGAGACTATCCATATCTCCTACCCTATGTCCCATAATAATAACATTAGAAGATTGGTCGATAATTTGTCTTAAAGCATAAGATATGATTCTAGCTCTAACTTTTGTTCTTTTTTCAACGGCCTTACTTTTGCCACCGTAAAATTTAACTGAATTAAGTCTTTTCACAACAGCTTGATCGCCACCTCGTCCAAGAGCCACATCCAACGCTCCCTTTGAATATTCCAAAAGTTGAGTCAAATTCTTAGCCAAGGCTCCGGTACCAATACTTAAGGTAAAATTGAAATCTCCACTACCTTTTATTGACTTAACATCATCGAGCATAGAAAACTTCTTTGCTTCCAACGTTTCAAGATACTTGTTTTCAATCATCATTAAGAATTTATAATTATCATATTTAAGTACAAATCCGTTCATTTCAGAAGCATATTTGTTAAGGATTTTTTCCACTTGTGCATTCATGGAAGACTTTTCACCCAACTCTAATTTTTCTGAAATTTCCTCATAATTATCTATCTGAATCAGCAATGTAATAGGTCGTTCTTCATTGTATTTGTTTCTCAAGGTTACAAATGCAGTGTTTTCATTCCAATAACAAACATAGGAATTACCTTCACCAAATCGTCCTTCCTCAAGTTCATAGTACATTACATTAAAAGACCTGCCTGTATTAGGAATTTCTATGTTGCTGACTGTCCCTTCCTTATTCCCCTCCATTGAATTTAAAGGAAAGTTATCAACAAATTCGTCAATGTTTTCAATAACATCCTCACCCTGTATCAATTCTTTAAATTTATTGTTAAACCAAAACATTTTTCCGTCCGGTCCAATTATGCATATAGGCAATGGTGAATAATAAAATGAGTTTACCGACAAGTTCTCTATATTTTTTGTATAATCAATTATGTAGTTTTTAAGTTCTTTTTCTCTTAAAACCTGTTTTCTTAGTGTAAAAGCTGTAATAACTATTAAAACCAAACCTGCTAAGGCAACATAAATATACATACCTTCAACTAGGAAGACTACAATTAATAAAACTATTACAACAAAATAAATAAAACTGTCATCCTTTAAAAATATAGGAGTTTTCTTATCCATATAATGCCTCCTTAGCTATACAGCTCTTTTAATTCTTCTTAAATTCACAGTTAAATCTACTAATCCTAGTATTGCATAAAATACGCTAAATTGAACGCTCATCATTATAACCATAACCAACATAAAGGTTTTTATAAATTTGCCCATATTGCTACTATCTATAAAAAACTTCAATACAGCAAATCCTTGTAAAAGCATAGCCATAAAAACAATTGTAAATAAATTAAGCTGTATAACTCCAACATTGATATTTAAAGCACCTAATAAAAATGATAGAAGCAATAAACCTGCCATTGCAATCATAAAGTTTCTCGGAAATGAAAAATAGCTTAAACCTTCATGTTGCTTCACATTAAGTGAAAAACGCCTTGCAAATTTACTTGCAACAAAATAATTAATGTATGATGTTAAAACAGATGCCACAATCATAATTGCAGGAAATACATTTGTTACCATGTAATTCATAATTGGTGCCGTTTCTTCAAGGTTTCTAATTGCCTGGTCCATTGCTTCACTTCTTGCGCCTTCAGGTACACTTTCAAAAAATCCCCTAGTCATTTCAAAACTTTGATCGTACATTTCTGCAAGCCTGTCTATAAAGTTAATTCCCATTATAGCATTTAATGCAAGTATGAAGACAAGAAAGGAAATCATATAAGCAGCGGAACCAAACAATATTGTTTTGTTTGCATCTTCATCGTTACAAACTCCAAAAGTTAAAGCAATGGCCAAAGGGGTGTACAATATCAAAAACATAAGTCCTGTTTGTAGTCCCAGCAGCATAGAAATAATTAAATCCGAAGCTATTAAAGCTAAACTTGCATATTTAAGTCCCTTCCTTTTGCCTAAAATAATTGCAGGCGTTGGATAAAAAAACATTAATATAGAAACAAAGGAAGATAAATAAGCAATTACAACCAATATGCCGGTTATCATTGCTGCTTCTGTAATGCTTGATGTTTTTAAATTTCTGTTCATTATTACCTCACATATCTAATTATAATATTTTAACCTATAATCAATATAAAGTCAAAAACTTATTTGAACTAATATTATCGAAATCTCTCATTATTTTGTTTTTCCTTTACACTTTCCTTGTTTTGAAATATACTTATATTAATGGGGATACAAAGGGTGACGTACTTTCCCCTTAATTAATAGGAACGAGGTGGATTATGAAAAGAAGAATTTCTTTATTTATTGCAGTGTTAATGATTCTATTCTCATTTACTACTGCATGGGCTTCTGAAATTGATGATGATGAATTTACAGAAGATTTAGATTTTATGAAGAAGGTAATATATTTTGTAATTGACAATTATCAGTATGAAATCAATCAAGAAGATATTATAAACGGTCTTTATGATGGATTCTTTGGCATTTTAGACGACTACAGTACATACTATACACCTAAGGAATATAAAGCAATGCTCGATGATACTGCAGGAGAATTTTCAGGCATAGGTGTTCAAATAATGGAT
>CAZTML010000158.1:0-4305 GCA_964614935.1 uncultured Clostridia bacterium
CTAGTATTTCCTGTAAAGGCAGAATTCATAAAATTTATCAAGGAATTCATACCGTCACCATTATCAGCCGGAATGTCCTGTGATAACTTTTCTAAATCCATATCGCCTATAATTTCTGTTAATTGATTGTTTATGTTTTCAAAATCTTCAGGCTTCATGCCACTTTGTTTCATTATTTGATCCATAGGGGCTATACCTTGTTTTTTAGCACAAGGAATGCACAAACCTTTAGTTTGCATTTTACCTTCAACAATTTTATTTACATATATAACTGCTACATTCTTTTTACATATTGAGCACAACATATTTTCATCTCCTTTTATTAGGGGACTTCCTTCATCTGTATAGACTAAGCCAAGTGTATCCCCATTTACCACTTGTCTATTTTATATATAAGAATAATTCCTAATTAATACTAATTTATACAACTTACCTAAAGATTATAATATAAGTTTCTTAAAAAAGCATTAAAAACTTGTAAATTATATTAGTTAAATCTGCCTTAGCCTTAAATAATATTGCTATTGTGACTATTGAATATCAAAGGAGTATTTTGAAGAAGCTGTAAATATGGAGAGAATAGAGTGAGATAAATAAAAAAGTGTGACAAGAAATTTTCCTTGTCACACTTTTTTTATGAGTTAATTAGGACGCTTGCATTTCTTTTTTCAAAGAAGTCTTTTGCCACTTGAGGGAAAAGAGCATAAGATAAGACATCTAGTTCTGTTTGAGCTAAGTATCCGATTTCTTGTTTCACCTGTTCATAACCATCATCTAAAAGGTCAGCAGGTCGTATTGTTACTACTTCTTCATCTCCTATAATAATCTGTTTTATATAATCAGATATAGGGGATGCAGGTCTTCCGTACAGTCCTTTTACATAATTCTTTATTTCTGTAGGTATTATTTTGTATCTGGAACCTGAAATTACATTAAATACTGCTTGGGCTCCAACCATTTGACTCATAGGAGTTACAAGTGGTGGATATCCTAAGTCATCTCTAACTTTTGGAACTTCAGCTAAGACTTCATCTAATTTATCTAAAGCATTGAGAGACTTCATTTGGGTTAATAAATTTGAAAGCATACCGCCCGGTATTTGATATAAAAGAGTTTTTGGTTCTGTCATCATTACCTTCATGTTAAAGGTTCCATTATCTTTATACTTGTTCATTACAGATTTAAAATGTTCAGCAGCTGTACTTAAGTTATCCATGTTAAGTTTTGGATCCCTTATGTCACCCTTAAGTGTTAGAGCTAAAGACTCTGTGGCTGGCTGAGAAGAGCCTGAGGATAATGGTGATAAGGCTGTATCCACTATATCAATTCCTGCCTCAATAGCTTTTAACACAGTCATTTCTGCAACTCCACTTGTACAGTGAGTATGAAGCTCTAAGGGGAGATTTGTTATTTCTTTAAGAGATTTAACTAAATCATACGCCTCATAAGGCAGTAGAATACCGGACATATCTTTGATGCAAATTGAGTCAGCTCCTGCATTTTCAAAATCCTTAACTAAGTCCAAATAATATTTTTTTGTGTGAACGGGACTTTTTGTATAGGATATGGCACACTGACAATGAGCACCTTCCTTGTTTATGGTTTCTATTGACTTTCTTAAGTTTCTAATGTCATTAAGAGCATCAAATACCCTTACTATATCAATTCCTTCATAAATGGCACTTTTATGGAATCTTTCAACTATATCATCAGGATAATTTTTATAGCCTAATAGGTTTTGTCCTCGTGAAAGCATCTGCAATTTTGTATTTTTAACATTTGCCCTAATTTTCTTCAATCGGTCCCATGGGTCTTCATTTAAATACCTAAGACAAGTATCAAAGGTTGCTCCTCCCCAAACTTCCATGGAGTAATAGCCTGCATTATCCATTTCCGAAAGAATGGGCAGTATTTCTTCAGTTGTAAGCCTTGTAGCTAACAAAGATTGATGTCCATCCCTAAGTGCTGTTTCAGTAATTTTTAATTTTGACATAATTCCTCCTCTATGTGTTAAGATATATTTATAACAAAGTTTATACGTTATTTTTATTATATTCTGTATATATAATAACATGTGAATGTGAATTTGTACATAATTTAAACAATTTGTTTAGCTATAATACCCTTAATAAGATAACTAATATCGAGTCAAACTTTACTAAGTTAGGTTATATAATGAATTGTCCATAAAGTGAAAAATAATGACTTTATGGGAAAACATTGTGCAAGTTATATCAATCTCATTCTCTGGAATTATTGTATGTGAAATAGATACCCTTGTATCAAAATCATTGACATTTGGATTTTAGTATGCTATTGTAATTAAGTTATAATTTAAAGTCGGAGGAAAAAATGATAAAAGTTGCGAAATTTGGCGGTACTTCTTTAGCTGATGCTGAACAGTTTAAAAAAGTGCATAATATAGTAATAAATAATGATGAAAGAAGGTATGTTGTAGTTTCGGCCCCTGGAAAGAGGTTCAAGGATGACAACAAAATTACGGATTTGTTATATCTTACCCATGCTCATATAAAATATTCGGTGCCTTACGGACCAGTTTTGAAGATTATAGAAGATAGATTTAAACAAATTAAAGAAGAATTAAATTTAGGTTTAGATTTAGACCATGAATTTAATACAATAAAAGAAAACTTAGACAATAAGTGTGATGAAGATTACATTGTAAGCAGGGGAGAATACTTAAGTGCCTTATTGATGGCTGACTATTTGCAATGCGATTTTGTTGATTCTAAGGATGTCATATTTTTTAATTACGACTCTACTATAAATAAAGAAAAGACACATGAAAAACTTACAGAAATATTAGGCAAAAGCAAGAAGGCTATCATTCCAGGTTTTTATGGTTCATATCCTGATGGATCTATAAAGACATTTTCTAGGGGAGGGTCTGATATAACAGGAGCAATTATTTCAAGCGTTATGGGAGCTGACATATATGAAAATTGGACAGATGTATCTGGATTTTTAATTGCTGACCCTCGGATTGTTAATAATCCTAAACAAATAAAGAAGATAACATATGAAGAATTAAGGGAATTGTCCTACATGGGGGCATCGGTACTTCACGACGAAGCAGTTTTTCCTGTAAGACAAGCAGGTATTCCTATTAACATAAGAAATACCAATGAACCTGACAATCCCGGTACTTTAATAATTGGAGATGACCAGGCAGGAGAAGATTATGCAAATGGAAATATTATTACAGGAATTGCAGGCAAGAAGGATTTTTCATTTTTCTATATTCATAAGGAGCACATGGCCAATGAAATTGGTATCGTAAGAAAGGCCCTTGAGGTTTTCGAAAACAGAGGCATTAGCATTGATCATATTCCATCAGGAATAGACAGTATCACAATTGTTCTTCCTTCTGAAGCTGTTGAAAAAACAAGCCATGAAATTGTTGAAGAATTAAAAGACAGGTGCAAAACAGATAACGTACAAGTTTACAGACACTTAAGCCTCATAACCACTGTTGGGATAAAAATGGCATATCAGCCCGGTATTTCAGCAAAGCTGTTTACAGCCCTAGGTGAGGAAAATATTAATATTCGCTTGATAAACCAAGGTTCAAGTGAAATAAATATTATTGTTGGGGTGGAAGACAAGGATTTTGAAAGAGCTATTAGGGCAATATATAATGCCTTTATAAAATAAGAGCAAAAATAGACTATTTGGGAATCCCCAAATAGTCTATTTAATATATCCGCCCAACATTGATTTAATGTCATTTATTGTAATGTATGCTTCCGGGCTATGTTGTTTTATCAGTTTAACAGCTGCAGGAATTTTCCTTCTTTTTAGCTGAATGAATAAAAGGTTTTTAATACTTTCATTTTTACCTTTTCCCTCAATTATTGTAACACCGTATCCTTGTTCTCTTAAATTATCTGCAAGTAACTCTCCATCCTCCTGGCCTACTACAACCTGAATCGAAGCTAAACCAACAGCAATTTTTGATTCGATTGTGACTCCTAAATAATTACCTAAAGCAAAAGCAGCTGCGTAGATAAATACCTTTATAGGATCCTCAGTAATATTATTTAAAACAGAGCTCACAACTACAAGCCAGATCATTATTTCTACAAAACCCAACATTGCGCCTTTTGCCCTTTCGCCTTTGTTGACGAAAACTATTCTGATTGTTGATATGGAAACCTCTATAATTTTTGCAAAAAATATAATAAAATATAGCAAAGGTCCCTGCATGTTCATTAAAAAATCCATTATACACCTCATATGATTTATTAACTTCATTTTACTAACTATTTCAATAATATGCAATAG
>CAZTML010000159.1:0-4279 GCA_964614935.1 uncultured Clostridia bacterium
ATGAATTGACGAAAATATTGTCAATTTAGGAATCAAGGGCTACGCCCTTGTCATTCTGAGGGCAAAGCCCGAAGAATCTCATGTTTTAAAAGATGAGATCCTTCGCTAACGCTCAGGATGACAAAAACGGTAATTACTCAAACAAGGAGGTTAATAAAATATGCTAAATATGCGAAAGACAAAAATTGTGTGTACTATTGGGCCAGCGTCCCAAGATGAAGAAGTATTTAAGGAATTAGTCCTAAGCGGATTAAATGTGGCAAGACTGAACTTCTCTCATGGCACACATGAAGAACACAAAGAAAAAATTGATACAATCAAAAAAGTAAGAGAAGAACTTAAATCACCAACAGCAATAATGCTTGATACAAAAGGTCCTGAAATACGAATTCGAGACTTCGAAAATAATCAAGTTGAATTAACAAAGGGCCAAGTTTTCACCCTCACAACTAGGGATATTTTAGGCAATGAAGAAATAGTAAGTGTTACCTACAAGCAATTTCCGCAAGATATTAAAGTCGGAGATACAATTTTAATTGATGATGGACTAATCAGTATGGATGCAATTGAAATTATCGATGATACAGATGTAAAATGCATTGTGAGAAATGGAGGTCAGGTAAAGAATAAAAAAGGAATCAATGTTCCCAATGTTAACGTAAATTTACCATCTATGACAGATAGAGATATAAGTGATATAAAGTTTGGGATAAAGCAGGGAATTGATTATATTGCTGCATCCTTTATTAGAACGGCAGAGGATGTAATAGGTATAAGAAGGCTCCTTGAAGAGGAAGATGCTGACCACATAATGATTATTTCGAAAATCGAAAACCGTCAAGGTGTAGAAAATATTGCCGAAATATTAGAAGTTTCCGACGGAATAATGGTAGCAAGAGGTGATTTAGGTGTGGAAATACCGGCAGAGGAAGTCCCCTTGGTACAAAAAAGCCTTATAAAAAGCTGCAATGATGCAGGAAAGCCTGTTATTACAGCGACTCAAATGCTTGACTCCATGATGAGAAACCCAAGACCTACAAGGGCAGAAGTATCGGACGTTGCTACTGCAATATTTGAAGGTACAGATGCAATAATGCTTTCAGGTGAAACAGCTTCGGGTTCATACCCTGTTGAAGCAGTAAGAACAATGGCAAGAATTGCAAAAATGATTGAAAAATCCTTGGACTATAACGAACTCTTGGCAAGTAAAAGCAGCTCTAATCACTCTATAACTGACTCGATAAGCTTTGCAACATGCAAGTCATGCCTGGACTTAAAGGCATCGGCCATTATTTCTGCAACTTCATCTGGCTATACTGCCGCTGCTGTTTCAAGATTTAGACCTATAGCACCAATAATTGCTGCAACCCAAACAGACCAAGTTATGCGAAAGCTATCCCTTTATTGGGGAGTATATCCCATTAAAATTGAAAAGCTTCTATCTACAGACGATATAATCAACAAGTCTGTGGAACGGGCACTTGAATTAGGATATTTGGAAAATGGCGATTTAACAATAGTCACAGCTGGAGTACCTGTAGGAATAACAGGCACCACAAACTTATTAAAAGTCCATATTGTCAGTGAACTTATTTACAAGAAGGTTGGAGTTGGAAAAGAAACCGTCTTTGGAAAAGCAGTAGTAGCTAAAAGTGTTAATGACTTACAAAATAAATTTAACGATGGGGACATAATAGTAATGCATTCAACCTATGCAGATGTCGTTGAATATATGGAGAGAGCCTCAGCTATAGTAGTTGAAGAAGGCGGCCTCACATCCCATGCAATAATTGCCGGCCTAAGCCTGGGTAAGGAAATTATAGTAGGAGCAGAAGATTGTACTACAAAAATCAAAGATGGCGAATTATTAACAGTTAACGGAAAACTTGGAGTAGTCTACAGAGGTCATGCAAATATTATGTAAGGGAGGACCCTACCATAGATAAATATAAAAGCATTTTAAAAATATCCCTTCCTATATTGATTGCAGCACTAATTATATTATTGATAGTCTTCAGTCCCGGAACCTACAAATGGATTGCAAACTCCTTTAAACCGCTAGTGTATGGATTAATAATTGCATACTTGCTAGACTCATTAGTCATGCTCTTTATCAAAAAACTAAAAGTTAACAGGACACAGGGAATTTTCCTGTCCTGTTTAGTTGTAATAGGAATAATCGGACTTGTAATTTATAAAATTTTACCCCAAATTGTTGAAAATATAATCAATATTACATCCTTTATAATGGATGGAAACCTTGATGTTGCTCAAATAGTAGGAGATTTAAAGAATAGATTTGACAATCAATATGTAATGTACATAGCAGATTATATCATGCAGGCCGGTGAATCTATAAGGGGCATAATAAACAAGCTTTTGTTTCAATTATATAACACAGTAATGTCAGTGATTTCAAACTTAGGCTCAAGCACACTGACGGTTGTAACAAGCTTTATTATTAATGTTTACATGCTTTCGGAGAAAGAAGATATCCTAGCCCGTGGCAGAAGATTTATCCATGCATATTTTGATGAGAAAAAGGCAAGGCAGTTACTTTCCATGTTTACCAAGGCTAATAAAATTTTTAAGGCCTTTTTAAACGGCAAGTTATTGGATTCCACAATAGTGGGAATTATGTGTATAATTGCTTTTGCAATTGCAAAGGTGCCCTATGCCCTCTTAATGGGAAGCTTAATAGGATTCTTTAACATAATACCATATTTCGGGCCTATAATAGGTTCTGTACCGGTTGTCATTGTATCATTTATAGTTAATCCGCCTAAAGCTTTAACAGCATTAATAATTATCATAATCATACAGCAAATAGACGGTAATTTCCTAGACCCCAAAATCGTTGGAGAAAATGTAGGTGTAAGCCCCTTCTGGATTATCACCAGCGTAACAGTAGGAGGTAACTTGTTTGGAATACCCGGCATGATACTTGGAGTACCAGTCGTAGTCCTCATTAAAACAATTATAGAAGAATCCGTAGAAATGCGCCTTCTAGAAAAAGGCAAAGAAAACATAGAAAAAGCAAAGCTCCGCAAATGACAAGCAGATTATCTATAGCAACGACACATATAAAAACCCACTATTTTTTTAGTGGGTTTTCATTTTATGGATTATTTAATTTGCTAGTTATTATTAGTCTTCTACTGAAGCTGACCTTGGTCTGCAATGACCGCCACCTGCACCGCCTACGGAATTCTCGTCGATTTGTCTTGGGAACAATCTTGGGAATGTAGGGCATATAGTTGCTTGCTCAGGAGCTAGTTCTACAAAGCCGGTAGAAAGAACACATAATTGAACCGGAACAACAATTTTCTTTTCACAAGAGATACAAAGTGAAATAATAAGATCTACAGACAATACTCCAGTTCTTGGGTCAATTTGAAAATCTCTTTGAATGCTGTTTGTTGCAAGTCTTATAACACAATCTAAGTTACAGAATTCAGTGAATCTTGGTAAGAATGCTGTATCAAATACTGAAGGTACACAAATTTCAAAGAAATTTGTTAATGTTAATGGATGGCATTCAGGAGCGATTTCAACTACTGCTGATAATGTAATTATGCTTTCTCTGTTTGAATCACATGGTGTAACAACTAAATCCATTTCAATTTCAACACATCCTGAAATTTCGATATTTTGAGTTCCAAATATAGGAGTACCTAATTCTTCTTCATCACAGAATGATGTATCCGCATACACTAGTTTTTGGCTTAATGTTCCATCAGGACCTATAACTTTGTAGTCACAACCATCTTCTTTTTTAACAAACTGTCCTCCTGACAAGGTAGTAACTGGGTTAATTTTTAAATTGCAATCATCTTTGATATTGTCCGGATTGAAGAATTTTCTACATCTAATATCTGCTATTCTTATAATGTTTGTTCCACATCCTAATGGTGGTTCAAAGCAAGTATCCGGAGCTGTTTTTAATCCTTGTAAGTTAAATAAAACTGCATCATAAACCTTTTGTACATATATGGGCTCTGTAACTACATTTCTTAATGTACCATCCCAGTCACAACCTGATTGACCAGTGCAACATCTATCAGCAATGCCGCCAGTTCCCAGAACTGAATCGTTTTTATTTGAGCATTTCATGCTAGCATAACCTCCTCATAATTTACTGTTACTTTAATATAATATATTCTAAACTGAATTAGTTGTTACACACAATAAATTAAATATTAGAAATCACAACATATTTCGATAGAAAATTTGTCATTGCTATGAATAGAGGGCGTAGCCCGTGTCATTGCTATGAATA
>CAZTML010000160.1:0-4274 GCA_964614935.1 uncultured Clostridia bacterium
ACATTAACAAGATGGTCTAAGGTGGAGATACAATTGGAAGTGGTAAGAAGTACAAGAAATGCTGCGCCAAAGGAGGCATTTTATGAAAAGAAAATTCTGTTTTATAATATTGATCGCTACGGTGCTGTTCGTTTTAATGCCATCATTTGCTTATGGAGATATAGGACCTAAACCTTCTGTAGTAATCAACTTTGATGGTCTTGAAGGAGAGACTTATTATGTAACTCTGTTGTCAGAAACATCTTCCACGGGACCTTACAGTGCAGTTGGAAGATTTCAGGGAGATATAAGATATAGCGAAGAAGATGAAGAGTATGAAATTTGGCAGAAATTTGTATCCTATGAGGATGCAGATGGATATTATTTTTTGCAGTATTTTAGAGACTGTAGTGAAACGCAACAGTTTAAATGGACTTATTATCCCCCATATAAATTCAAAGTTTTAATATATTTTCCCGAACTTGACAGCTTTGTTGTAAGTGAGATTTATGAGCGGTACGCATTTGACTCCTATTACAAGGTTGATGCAAGAGATATGGAGCTACAGCCATTGTTAACGATTGAAGGAATTACTGCACAAAAAAATTACAATTATGTAGGGGAGATTATCTCTCTTTTTCTTAGAATAATTGCAACCATAGCAATTGAAATATTAATTGCTTTCATATATGGCTATCGTAATAAAAATCAGCTTAATATAATTATTAAAACTAATATAATAACTCAATCAATTCTTAATATTTTGCTTAATACAGTTAATTACTTTTCCGGTGGGTTGGCATTTTTACTAAGCTATATTTTGATGGAAGTTCTAGTGTTTGCAATAGAGGCTTCTGCATATTCAGTCCTACTTACCAAATACAGCACTGGGAAATTAGCAAAAAAACGTTATGTTGTATTATATGCTTTAATTGCAAATTCAGTATCATTTTACTTAGGATTACAAATTGCAAAGCTTATACCAGGAATATTTTAAGGGGGTTTTCTTTTGATTATTGATAATTTCAAAAGACTGACAGAAAGTCGAAAATCGCGAAAAATTTTATTAATTATACTTATTGTATTAGTAATTCTTTATTTTAAAGTGTTTTTTACAAGAGGTGCTTATTTTAATGATATATTTCTTGTAAAGGAAACTGGTGAAAATGAAACTTATTACACAGGTAAAACTAATCATGGGGGCATTAAAGTAACTGTTAAAAGAGAAAAAAATACTTATGATAAATCGGAAGTAATTTATAGCTTTCCAAATAATATCACCAAGCATTTCATTGTGAATTATAAAAATGAATATAACTGGGATGATTACATTGAAAATATTACTGATGTGAAAGGGAATATATTATTTGAAGGAATTTATATTAAGGGAAGTCCATATTTACATGATGGAAATGGTAATATAATATTCCGAACGAATTATGATTATCGGTTTGATGTGTTAGTTGAGGGAAATACTTACGAACTACCATTGGTTAATGTTATGGAATTTGCAACATATGAAATAGAAAGGATAAGAGGCGATGCACAGATAATGATAATAGCCGTATTGTTATTACTTATCGTTGCTTTCGATATTAAATACCCTTTATTTTTCTTTACACTTTCACATTTTATAGATGTAAAAGACCCGGAACCAACAGATTTTTATATTTTCATGCAAAAGGTATGGTGGGTTGTAATTCCAATAATAAGTATAATACTTTTAATAGTTGCAATATACTAAGTAATGATGGAGTAGATCCGATATTAATTTCTTTAAGCGGTGACGCAATCCGTTATAAGTTGAGGGAAGTAAATATGAAAAGGATAAGCATAACAGTGTTCTGCATCTTTTGTAGCATATTAATTTTTACTTCAGGGTGTAAAAAGACAGGACAGAAGGAGTTAAATTATTCAATTACCGAAGCATATCAATATCCGGTAGTTCCCGGAATGGAAGAATGGAAAAAAATAAATTCACTGCAAGAAAAGGCTGAGGCATGCCAAATTCCGGAGGATATCTTAGGCAGCATGACCACTGAAGCATTAGTAGAAACTGTAGTGAATTATCCATTGTTTATCAACGTGTTTGCTTATGATAATAAAAAAATGGGTTTGGAACATGTAAAAGGATATTTTAACGGTCTACAAGAGTTATATGAGCGGGATGATGCCATTGAAAAAATGGAAATTTATATTGGTGAAAAGTTTAAAGATCCAGAGGATAGGCAGCCTGAGAAGTTTAAAAAGATGTTTGCAGAGTTTGTTTTAAGCGATCTCCGAGAGACTGTAAATGAATGACTGAATGGCATAGATTAGAAAACAGGTAGGATGCTGAAGACAGCAAATACAAGGAAAAGGCAAGGGAAATGGAACAATGCATAAAATTTAGATGGTATTCCAGTTAAAAAAATAAATGAAATATCAGAGCAATTGAAATATTAAATAAAAGTAAAAAAATAGATGCAGATTTTCGCGATTTAGTCTATGATTATATTGTAAAACTAAAAGAATTGTACAAGCTCATAGGTGCCGATACTGCATATAAAAATGAATTAGTGCGAAATATTGTTACTGAACAGCGTTGGATTTATAAAAACAGAAGAGCAATGATGGGGGAGTTAGGAAAACTAAAACTTTAAAGTGGTACTATATCGAAATTAAGAGTGAGGTGTGTAAATTTGTATAAATGGGAAAATGTAACCGAATCTTTTTCGGAAGATGAAAGATATTATAAGGATACTTATTTGGAAATTGATGAAGTATATGATGGTATAGTTGAAGTCAGCTTATTTTCTTCAGAAGAGGGACCCTATGAAATATACTTTTCATATGGCATAATGCATGGAATTATTTATGTGGATGCGGAAAAAGCTTACTCAAAACGTGAAGAAGTAAAAAATGAGCTTGAACAAGAATATCAGAAGAATAAGGAACCAACAAGTGAATTTATTAATGAATTTTGTGAAAAACATAGAGTGTGTTTACCAAATGATATCTTTTTTGATGCATCAGGACTATTTGATTTCTAATTAACTTTAAATAATAGATTTGGAATATCAATACTGACTAAATCAAACAAAATTTTGAGGGATTTAGATATATTGTCCAATGGAGTGGTACAATTGAAGAGGCGGCATTTCTTATGAGAAGGTGTTATTATTAAACTGACTTCTTGGAAAGAGAAATATTAAAATGTATACTATAAAAATTAAGGGAGATAAGTATTATGGATAATGAATTAAAGGAAATATTAGTAGATATTAGTAATGGCATCAATTATTTAGAAAATGATTTAGAATTCATAAAAGATACTAGTACAGATATTCTTTTTCATAAATTAGATAAGATAATCGATTTGTTAGAAGAAATTGCAAATAATGGCAGGTAGGATGTTGAAGACAGAATTTCAATGGAAAATTATCCTTATGAATCTGAGAAAGAACTTACTTCATTAGATTTTATTGAAAAGGCGAGAGATGGCATATTGAAGTTACTATAGACTTACTTCAATATATTTTTATATATTATTCATTTCATGAATAAATATCTGCATTTTTTTGAAAAAGACTGTGACAATTGATTTGTCAACATTTAACCGGAGTTTTCTTCAAATATTTAAGGAAAAATTGCATTTGGTGCCATTTAAACATTACATGGAGCAAAATTTATTTGGATATTTTTTATATTTATACAGTTTGAGTGCAGTCAGTGATTGAGTGTTAATTAATTATATGTTTTTAAAAAAAGAAAAGTACAGATAAAGTACCTGTGTTTATCGATACTGTTAATAAAAGGAATACATAAGACTTGTTTTATTGAGGAGACATTAATGAATATAAAACAAATACAAAATTTATTGTCAAGGATAGATGAAATAAAAATAATAGGCAAATCTATTGAGATTGATGGTGTTGTCTGTAATATAGCAGGGATAGTGCGATATGGACAGAAACTGCACCTTATTATATTAGAATATGATGAAGTATACCAAGAGAAGATTGAAGAGATGGAATTATCAGGGCCTTGTCAGCTTGGACAAGAGGAGACAAATAGGACAATACTAATGGGTAGAGGTAGAATAGAGGCTACTCAACCCTTTAGACCTATAAAAAGTGTATTTATTGATGAAACGGAATTTGAAATAAATGTTACAGAGAATGGCCGCTTAGGTGTTAATGATGGAGAAAGCGTCTTGTTTCTGTCTGAATTACTGAGAAATGGCTGGAATCCTGAGGGTATTGATTATCAAAGTATTGATATGTTGTTTTTGACTAGCATTGAATTTGCCGGTG
>CAZTML010000161.1:0-4266 GCA_964614935.1 uncultured Clostridia bacterium
CTTTTCATGTGAGATTTAACCATTTCAGAAGGGTGCATATTTTTTTGGAATATTTTAGCTAGTTTCTTAATTCCCTCTTCGCCATAATTTTTGTAAATATTCAATAATAAAGCATTGAATAAATCAAAGTCACTAATTGGAAGACTTACATTATTCTCAAAATCTCCTGACATAAGTTCTTCCCAACTTTGAGGAAGCTTTCTTCCCTTTAATTCATCCTTGTTTATTAAGAACACTGCCGGAACAATACCAAGCATTGAATATTGAGAGCTTGGATCTTCGAGACCATATTCTGCAAAATCTTCATTGTATTTTTCAATCCCGCTTATATCTTCAAAGAGATTTTCGGATTTGTATTTTCCTAAAAGATTCTTATCAAAGAATAAATCAAAACCTGCTGATATAAATAAATCAGGAACAGTAGAAGAATCTTCTAAACCTTCTTTTATCCAGTCGATTCCCATAGAGGCGGCCTTTAATTCATAATTTAAATTGAAATCAAAGTTTTGTTCTCCTAACCAGTCTTCAAAGGTTTCCATAATAGGAACTTTTACGGGACAGGGTAAAACTCCTGCAATTTCAACAGTATCTTTGTGTTTGTTTTGTTCTGATAATTTCTCATTTTCCTTTATTTTTTCTGTTAGCTGCTGAACAAACATATCTACGTTGATTTTTTTAGACTTTAAAGCATTTTCCAATGAAATATTGCTGCCAATAATTTTTCGTAAATTGTCGTCCTTTAAATTATCAAATCCTAAAGATACTAATAGTGCTGTAGCTTCTTTGTGTTTTTCGGTTATATGGTACAAGGTATCTTTTATATTAATTTCCATAACTTCTCCTTTTTAACAACATTGTCATCCTAAGCGTTAGCGAAGGATCTTATCTTTTTTACTTACTATATTATAGTATATATTAACACAAGACAAAGAGAAACATTGTAACATTTGTTACTCATTATGCAAATAATACACCTCTAAAGGTGTATTATTGTTTCATCTAGTATCTATTTTTGGATGTGGCGCAGTCTCGCTGCACAATTTTGTTTGCTCCTTACGTCGCACAAAATTGGCGCTCGTTGCGAATGACCTACCAACCATTTCTCAGAAAAAAGACTCTGACAAATGGGGTTAGGGCATCTTCTTCTACTCTAATTCAATTGTTCCTGCATTTAATGCATAGTAGCGACCTTTTTGAGCCATTAGATCATCATGGTCTCCACGCTCAATTATCTCTCCTGATTCCAATACCATTATGGCGTCAGAATCTCTTACTGTAGACAATCTATGAGCAATAACAAATGTGGTTCTTCCTGCCATAAGCTTATCCATACCTTCGGATATGAGTTTTTCCGTCCTCGTATCAACCGATGAAGTAGCTTCATCAAGTATTAATATTGTAGGATCAGCTATGGCTGCTCTTGCAATTGATAAAAGCTGTCTTTCTCCTTGGGATAAGTTTTGTCCGTCAGTTATTAACATAGTGTCATATCCTTGTGGAAGGTGCTTTATGAAATAATGTGCGTTTGCAAGTTTTGCTGCTTCTACTACATCTTCGTCAGTGGCATCTAATCTTCCATACCTGATGTTTTCTCTAACTGTTCCTTCAAACAAATGAACATCCTGTAAAACAATAGACATGGTAGACCGCAAATCATGTTTATTTATTCTTCTTATATCTATTCCGTCATAAAGGATCTGACCTTCATTTATTTCATAAAACCTGTTTATAAGGTTTGTTATTGTTGTTTTTCCGGCACCTGTAGAGCCTACAAAAGCAATTTTTTGACCGGGTTTAGCATAAAGATTTATTTTGTTAAGAACTCTTTTTTCCGGAACATAGCCAAAGTCTACATCTTCAAATGTTATAAAGCCTTGTAAAGGTACCTCTTCATATTCTCCATTGACCTTTGGAACCTGCCAGCAAAGATTTTTTCTTCCTTCACAGTCCTTTAATAAGCTAACATCTCCATCATCTTTTTCTATTTCTTCATCTAGTACGTTAAATATCCTTTCCGCTCCTGCTAAGGCAGCAAACAAGGTATTAAGCTGATTAGAAACCTGTGTAATCGGCCTTGATATTGACCTAGTGTATTGCAAAAATGATGCAATATTACCTAAAGTTAGGCGATTAACTATTATGAGTAGGGCTCCCACCATTGATACCAAGGCATACATAACAAAGGATAAGTTGCCCATTATAGGCATCATCATTACACCATATGTGGAGGCCAAGGTACTTGCATTCCTTAGTTCTTCGTTTTTATTGCTAAAAGTATCAATTGCCCTATCTTCATAGTTAAATACTTTTACAACCTTTTGACCTGACATCATTTCTTCTATATAACCGTTCATATCTGCAAGTGCGGACTGTTGATTTCTAAAGTTTTTTGCAGATTTTTTACCTACAATAGAAACGGAATAGAACATTACAGCTAACATTGCTACAACTACCAGTGTTAATGTAGGGCTTAAAATGAGCATCATTATAAATGTTCCTAGAACTGTTACAATTGATATGATAATTTGTGAAACACTTTGCTCAAGGGATTGTGTAAGCATATCCACATCATTGGTAAAGGTAGACATTAATTCACCATGTGAGTGTTTATCAAAATATGAAATTGGAAGCTTCTCCATATGAGAAAACATATCTGTTCGTATTTTATGAACTGTTTTCTGTGCCAATCTTGCCATAGATAAGTTGCCTATATATTGAGAAATAGATACAAACACTACAAGCAATCCCATAATAAGCAAGTACTTAATAAATAGGCTTTGGTTAAATTCTCCAGTTAAAGTATCAATAACAGGACTTAGCATACCGGTTATTCCTACTTCAGCCAAGGTGCCAATTATTATAAAGGAAATACCTCCTACAAACAAAGGTAAATTAAACTTAAAATAAGAAAACAATCTTAAAAGTGTTCTTTTAGTATTTTTTGGTCTTAGTTGCTTTCTGACTTTCATTCGCTTATCACCCCTTTTTGCTGTGATTCGTAAATTTCTCTATATATTGGTGATCCTTTCAATAGGTCTTCATGTTTTCCAAGAGATTCTACTTGTCCCTCATTCATTACAAGAACCCTATCTGCGTGCTGAATTGAAGAAATTCTTTGAGCAATTATTATAGTAGTTACATCTTTTAATTGGTCTTTAAAAGCACGCTGAATTTTTGCATCAGTTGTCATGTCTACTGCAGAGGTTGAATCATCTAATATTATAATCTTTGGAGATTTAAGAAGGGCTCTGGCAATAGTCAACCTTTGTTTCTGACCACCTGAAAAGTTTTCTCCACCTTGCTCGACAGGATAGTCTAATCCTTCTTGGTAGTTTCCAACAAATTCCCATGCTTGTGCCTGCTTCAAGGCATTAATAATTTCTTCGTCACTTGCATGCTCATTACCCCATTGCATATTCTCTCGAAGGGTCCCTGAAAACAAGGTGTTATTTTGCAGCACAAAGGCTACATTGTCTCTCAATGTTTTAATATCATAGTCTTTCACATCCTTATTTCCTACCATTACAGAACCTTCTGTAACATCATAGAGCCTTGGTATAAGCTGTACCAAAGTAGATTTTGAAGATCCTGTAGAACCAATAATTCCAAGAACCTCTCCAGATTTTATATCAATATTTATATCTGACAAAGTGTTTTCCTTGCTATTAGGATAAGAAAAACTTACATTTTTGAAACTTACTGACCCGTTTTCAACCTCTTTTACAGGATTTGTAATTTCTATAATTTCTGACTCTGTATTAAGGACTTCTAACACTCTGCTTACAGATGCAGATCCCCTGAGAAACTGCATAAGAAACATTGACATCATCATTAGAGCCATTAAGATTTGTGTAATATAAGTAATGAAAGATATTAATTCTCCTGTAGCCATACTTCCTACTACTACCTGTTGTCCTCCAAACCAAAGAACAGCAATTATGGTACCAAAAACTGCTATATTCACTACGGGCATCAAGAAGACAATTATGGATATTGCCTTTAAGGCAGTATCCATCAATGAATCATTTCTTTCTTTAAATCTTTCCTCTTCATGACTTTGTCTGTTAAATGATTTTACGACTCTTATACCTGTCAAGTTTTCTTGTATAATTGCATTTACCCTATCAACTCGACTTTGCATCTTTAAGAAAAAAGGTCTTGCCTTTGATAATACTATAGTTAAGGCAATAACCAGCAATGGTATTGTAACCATAAATACTTTTGCTAATGATGCATTAATATTAAGGGCCATTATAAGTGCAAATA
>CAZTML010000162.1:0-4220 GCA_964614935.1 uncultured Clostridia bacterium
CAAGTTCAGATAATGCTTTGCAAGATAATACCGCACCGGTTGCTCCTAATGGATGACCTAAGGCTATAGCTCCTCCATTTGGATTTACCTTTTTATTGTCAAGTTTTAATTCCTTTATACATGGTATTGCTTGAGCTGCAAATGCTTCATTTAACTCAATAACATCCATATCATCAACAGTGAGGCCTGTAGCATTCATAACCTTTGGAACTGCGTAAATCGGACCTAATCCCATTAATGAAGGATCACAGCCTGCTACCTGATAACCAAAAAATTTAGCAATTGGTTTAATTCCTAATTCTTCTACCTTTTCTTTTGACATTAACACAACAAATGCAGCTCCATCACTTGTTTGTGAAGATGTTCCAGCTGTAACAACGCCATCTTCCTTGAAAACAGTTTTCAATTGACTTAAGGATTCCATTGAAGTATTTCTTCTTATACCTTGATCTTTATTAAAATCTATACTGTTTCCTTCTTCGTCAACACCTTCTAAAGTTATTATTTCACTGTCAAATTTACCGGCATCTTGTGCAATTGCCGCCTTTTTGTGACTTTCAACAGCCATTTTATCTAAATCCTCTCTTGTTAGACCATATTTAGCTGCAACGTTCTCTGCTGTAATTCCCATAGGCATATATGCTCCCACTTCATGCTCCCTTACCCAATTTTCAGAAATAGGAGTTACATCACCAAACATGGGAATGGCTGACATTGACTCAACCCCTCCCGCAACTATAACATCTGATTGACCAGCAGCAATCATTGTTGCTGCAATGGCAATTGACTGTAATCCGGAAGAACAAAATCTGTTAATTATCATTCCAGGCACTTGATGACTAAGACCTGCCCTTAAAGCTATTACTCTTGACATATTGAATCCTTGTAAACCTTCTGGCTGTGCGCATCCTACGATAACATCTTCTATATCATCAGTATTTAACTGTGGAATTTTCTTTAATACACCTTCAAGAACTTTACCACCTAATTCAACAGGATGCATGTTTCTAAGAGCTCCCTTTTTACCGGATCTTCCTATGGCTGAACGTCCATAAGCTACAACATAAACATCCTCTATAACACCTTTCATAATAGCCCTCCATTCTAAAAGAATTTAACTACATTGGATAGATGCAATATCCATACCAATAATATTATTCTATAATTTCATTGGAAATAAATGATTATCAGCAACTAATATGTTTTTCTAAAATCAATAGTGTAGTCTTTTTAAACAATGGTGGTAAAAAAGGTGTTCAAAGTTCCTACACGGATTGTGGAACAGTGGCGACAGTTCTAAAGTGTCCCAAATGTTTTAATAAAATATAGTATTCAAGTAAAAAAACGGTCATTTTGAAAAATAATCAAAATGACCTAATCAATCCTATTTTTAGCTATAAAAATTAACTCCCTTTAATTAATATATAGTAAGATCCCTTCACTTTCCAAATACGTATTTATCTAGCCGTTCAAAAGCCTCGATTAATCTTGATTTTGGCAGAGCTAGATTTAGACGAATTGCATAGGGGCGGTTGAAAGGTCGTCCATCCTGCCACACAACACCTACATCAGTACCTGCCTTGTAAAGGTCGTCAATAGTCATATTATGATCCTTACACCACTGTTCACAGTCAAGATAAAGCATGTATGTACCTTGAGGTTTAAAAAACTTAATCCCCTTATAATTATTAATTATATGATCGCTTGCATAATCAATATTTTCCTCAAGGACCTGACGAAGTTCATCCAGCCATTCATGACCTTCTTTTTTGTAGGCTCCAATCAATGCATGAAGAGATAAAACATTCACCTGGTTATAATGGGGCTTGCTGCTCTGGGTTCTAACCCGGTCACGAAGATACTTGTTATAAATAATATGGTATGCTCCAACCAAACCAGCAAGATTAAAAGTTTTACTGGGAGCATAAACAGCAATAGTCCGGTTTTTAGCATCTTGGCTTACACTTTGTGTAGGAATATGCTTGTTGCCATATAAAACAATATCGGACCAAATTTCATCTGAAATTACAACGCAATCATTATTCTTGTAAACTTCCATTGCCTTTTCAATTTCTTCCCTCTCCCAGACACGTCCACTTGGATTGTGAGGAGAACAAAATATTGCAAGGTGAATTTTATATTTTTTAAGTTTTACATCCATATCTTCATAATCCATCCGCCATACTCCGGCTTCATCCTGAACAAGGTTTGAGTGGATAATTTTTCGCCCGTTATTTTCCAAGCTAGATGTAAATCCTACATATGTTGGTGAATGAAGGAGGACTGGATCCCCAGGACCAGAAAAAGCATCAATAGCTGACATTACACAGCCAAGAACACCATTCTCGTAACCGATATGCTTTGCTGCCAAGCCTGTTACCCCATTACGAATTTCATGCCACCTAATAATAGAATAATAATATTCCTTGCTGGGTATAAAGTAACCAAACATAGGATGCTTAGCTCGCTCAATAATTGCCTCCTGAATAGTTGGAACAGTTGGGAAATTCATATCTGCAATCCACATTGGAATTATATCAAACCCCTGTTTTGGTGCAGGCGGACACCCTGGTCCTAAGTCAACAGCAATGGAATCCCTACCACGCCGATCTATAATACTTGTAAAATCATATTTCATAATCACACCTCGCAATATATTTATTAATTTTCTTCATTTATTAATCTTCATCTCAAGGGCACAGCCTTGTCATTGCTATGAATAAGCTGCGAAGCAGCGTGTCATTCTGAACCGCAGGTGAAGAATCTCATATTTTATCTAACTATACCATTCTTTAAACCTATCTTCCAACCTTTTATAATATTTAAGCCTAACTTTAGAATAGGATTCTAATTCTTTATAAAGCCCATCAGATATCAAATCTGGATTCCGCCCAACTGCATCCATAACCATTATAAGTGTGCAGGAACTTATGACATCTTTCATAAATGACATAATCTGTGTATCAGATTCGCTTGCACTATTAACCTTAAAAATATATGAAACAAGCTTTTTAACTCCCTTGTCAATCAGTTCATTATCTATTTTTGTGCTAAAAAGAGTTTGATTGCCGTCTGCTTTATCTTCTTTTGCATCTTGGAGGTCATCAAGAAGCTGAAGAAATGTACCATATGCAAAAGCAAAGTGCATTTCATCCTCACTCATATTTCCTTTAACTAAGAAAGCATCTGCAAGAACAGAAGTGCCACCTTTGAAAAAACTTATGGGTAAAATCATATCATCGGTCAATACTTCATCATTAGCCTGAGCCATGCTTCGTGTCTGCGCCTCTTGTATAAGCATGAGACTTTCAAAGACCTGCGGGTATGTACCTCTTGAATATTGTGATTCAACTTTATTAATCAATGAAAATGCCTTTTCTTCATTGAAATTTGCCGGTCTTAATTTTTCACCGCTTATATATCTATAAAACCTTTTATTAAATTCTAATTTTTCTTCATCACTATGGTCAGGATTGTCCAAAAAATTGTCAGTATAGGGATACAACATACTGTAAGCATATACAGAAGGAGTCATTTCAAGGGGCAATCCCCAATAAATCTGTAGGCTGTTCATTATCCACACATTGCGCATAGCCTGAAATATCTCTTCGTTATTTAGCTGGGAGTCTTCTTTCCTAGCAATAGCAATAAATTCTTCAGCAACATCAAGATAGCCCTTGTCTATAAAAAACTTTAAAAAAGCCTTGTCAAACAAGTGTTTTCTTCTATCCATTTCCAGCATAAAATCACTAACTATGGATTTAACTTCATCCTTCATTTGAGAGTTCAAAAAAACATCGATATCTTGGCCCTTTTCAAATTCAGCCTTGTAAGGCTCCAAATCATTAATAAGCCTTTCTGTTAGTTTCTTTATTTTTCTTTCGTTATAAAGCTTTTTTATTAAGGATACCTTATGTAGCTTATTTAATTGAAATTCGTTGCTTTCTAGAAATCCATTAATTGCATAGTTAAGCAAATCTTTTATAGGTATTAACTCTCCCTGAATATTACTAGTCATATTTGCCTGCCTTTTTTCTGATACATATATAATTATTAACTATTATATCAAATATTTGGTAAACTTGCAGTATTTAATAGAAAAACTGTTAAAAACTTTAAATATCCTGTGTCTACACAAAGTAGATTCTATGTCTAACAAAAGTAGAAAACACTTGTTCGAATATTCTACATATGCTATAATATTTTTACGAAGGGGGCGT
>CAZTML010000163.1:0-4217 GCA_964614935.1 uncultured Clostridia bacterium
TAGAAAAACAATACAATTTTGAAATATTAAATCATGTGGTTAAATTCACCGGAATCTGTGCTCAATGCAGAGATAAGGAGAATGAAAATGGCAACAGAAAAGAAACATAAATTAAAAGTAATACCCCTTGGTGGAATGGGGGAAATCGGAAAAAATATAACAGTAGTAGAATATAATAACCATATAATTATTATAGATTGTGGAATGGCTTTTCCGGGAGATGAAATGCTGGGTATTGATATTGTGATACCTGACATAACATACTTAATAAAAAACAAAGATAAAATAAAGGGAATAATTTTAACCCACGGTCATGAAGACCATATAGGCTCACTACCTTATTTATTAAAAAAAATAAATGTACCGATTTATGGAACAAAACTTACACTAGGTCTTGTTGAAAACAAGCTATTAGAACACAAGTTAGATGATGTTTCATTAAATACAATTGAAGATGGAAAAACTTACAATTTAGGTTGCTTTAAAGTAACCCCTATTAGAGTTAACCACAGCATACCTGATGCTGTAGCATTTGCCATAGATACCCCTATAGGTACTATTGTTCATACAGGAGACTTTAAAATAGATTACACTCCTATCAACGATAAGGTTATTGACTTAGGAAAGTTTGCAGAGCTTGGCCGTAAGGGAGTGCTTCTTGCTATGTCTGATAGCACTAATGTTGAAAGACCTGGCTTTACGGAATCAGAAAAAACAATAAGTCAGAAATTTATGGACGTATTCAAAAACTGTGATTCACGTATAATTGTTGCATCTTTTGCTTCAAATATTAATAGGCTACAACAGGTTATAGATGCTGCAGTTGTTAACGGAAGAAAAGTTGCAATATCCGGAAGAAGCATGATAAATGCAATCAGGGTGTCCCAGGAATTAGGATACTTAAATGCACCGGAAGGAACAATAATTAACATCAATGATTTAAAGGGCTTGAAAGACAATGAAATAGTTGTTTTAACAACAGGAAGTCAAGGAGAGCCTATGTCTGCCTTGACAAGGATGGCTAAAAACACTCATAGAAAAGTACAAATAAAAGCAGGAGACTTAGTAATAATTTCAGCAAACCCAATACCGGGAAATGAAATAACCGTTTCTACTGTAATTGATATGCTTTATGAAAAGGGCGCAGATGTCCTATATGATGCATTGACACAGGTTCACGTATCTGGCCACGCTAGGAGAGATGAACTTAAGCTTATGCTTACTCTATTAAAACCAAAGTTTTTCATACCTGTACACGGTGAATACAGACATTTAATGCAACATTCAAAGTTAGCAAATGAACTTGGCCTACCTATTGAAAATACTCTTATAGGATCTAATGGAGATGTAATTGAACTTACCTCCAAATCTATAATGAAAAACTCTACAGTACAATCCGGAAACATACTGGTAGATGGCTTAGGAGTTGGAGATGTTGGAAACATAGTTCTTCGTGATAGAAGACTTCTTGCTGAAAATGGATTGGTAATAGTTGTATTATCCACAGAAAAGGGTAGTGGAAAAATTCTGGCAGGTCCAGAAATAGTATCAAGAGGCTTTATATATGTGCGAGAAAATATAGATTTAATAGAAGAATCAAAAACAGTGGTAAAAAAGGCATTGGAAAAATGTGAAAATACCAAGGTTAAAGAATGGAATAACATTAAAATGACGATAAAGGATTCATTAAGTAGCTTCATTTATGATAAAATTAAAAGAAGCCCAATGATACTTCCGATAATAGTGGAAGTTGATCCTGAAGACATATCCCAAGCGTAAGCCAAAGATATCATGAATAAACAACATTAGGGACAGAGGAAGGGGGACATTACTTCATGGAAAGAAAGTCTTTATAGGCATCCATGAAGTAATGTCCCCGACTTGTGTCCTTTCATATTTCTACTGATTTGGCGAAGGGGTTAATTCTGATAAATCTGCAAAACAATACCACCATGCAAGACAATTTAGCTCTGAAGTTTTTAAGTCACTAGCCCGTGCAATTGCTTCTTCAAGTGTGTTTGCAACAGGGATGATTACAGGATCTCCCGGCATCCAGTTTGCAGGAGTGCTTACACCATATGTAGTCGATACTTGCAGTGCATCGATTAATCTTAATAATTCATACATGTTTCTGCCGTTTGTCGCCGGATAAGTTAAAACTGCCCTTATTCTTTGATTTGGGTCTATTATGAAAACATCCCTCACACTTTGTTCATAAATTCTGTCTGGATTAACCATACCGTATAGCTCCGCAATATATGCATCCCTGTCAGCTATAAGAGGAAAGGGCATTACTAATCCAGTCATTTGATATATTTCGTACAACCATCCAATGTGGGATGGGTTTGAGTCGATACTTATGCCTAAAAGCTGCACGTTTCTTCTTTCAAATTCAGGCTTGAGCTGTCCTAAGGAAATAAATTCAGACGTACAGACCGGTGTGAAATCTCCTGGATGAGAAAAAAACAATACCCATTGGCCTCTATATTGGGACATAGTTATAGGGCCTTCCGTAGTCATGGCAGTAAAATCAGGGGCTATCCTACCAATAGTCAAACATTGTCTTGGATTTTCATTATCTATATTATTAATCATGGTAACCTCCCATATGTAGTTTATTTATTATTATATGAGAGAAAAATGAGAATGTTAATTGTGGTGAGATTATTTCAAATAAAGGGAAAGGCGAATAACCGGTGATTTTTAGGTCACCGGTTAATGCTTATTACCTTTTTACATTGTGAAAGTTAACGCCCAAGATAGGTCCGAACTGAGATGGTTTGTTGTTTACAATACTTTTTGATTCCAATCTTTGATTTACTTTCATAGAATGTAAATTTAGATTTGGATTTAGTTTACCGTTGATATCACTGGTTAAACGGTATTGCCCATCCCTTCTTAATTTAATAACATCTAATTTATCAACTTTTGTTAAATCGGGAGTGCTACTTTTGGTGTTCTTCAATCTGTCCAATAGAATCAACCCTCTCTTTTCAAAAGTAATAAGCTCCATTATATTAACCAATAGAACAATTATTATACTATTAATTATAAAATATTGTATTTCTCGCTGAAAGGTTGTATAATTTAATGGATTTGAAATTTATTTATTGGAGGTTTTTATGAAAAAGATAATAGCACTACTTCTTGTCTTGTTAATTATAGGAGGAGCTTATCTTTATTTAAATAATTATATAGATGAAAGTTTAAAAGCTGTAGATTTAAGCGATGATTCACCAATTATAGTTGAAATTCCATCGGGAAGTTCAACTAACAAAATTGCAGAAATTTTGCTTGAAAATGACTTAATTTCAGATACTCGTGTATTTAAGTATTATGCCGGAAAAACAGAAGCAGATGTTAAATTAAAAGCCGGAAACTATGTACTTTCTAGAAATATGGATGTGGATGCTCTTTTAGATTCCTTAATAAAGGGTGGTCATTCAGGCAATACTTTCAATATTACGGTAATTGAAGGTTTAATAAATGAAGATATGGCAGAATCTTTGGCTAAACAGACTGATTTATCTTATGATAAATTCCTTGAATTAATGGAAAACCCGGATTATTTCAAAGAGGATTTTGAATTTTTGAAAGAACAGTATATTACAAATTTGCAGGGTTATTTAATGCCTGAAACTTACAATATTTATATAGGCTCAACAGAAGAAGATATTGTGAGAGTTTTGTTAAAAGAGTTTGACGAATTTTATGTTGATGAAATAAAGCCAAGAATGGGAAGTACAGAATTAAGCTTTGAAGAAGTGATAAATTTAGCAAGCATTGTTGAAAAAGAAGCTCTTTTAGATGAAGAAAGAGATAGGGTGGCAAAAGTATTTTTAAACAGACTAGACATAGATATGAAACTTCAATCTTGTGCTACAGTTAATTATGCTAACGGGGAATGGAAGGAAAGACTAACATATGAGGATATTGCAATTGATTCGCCTTTCAATACCTATATAATAGAAGGACTGCCACCGGCTCCTATTAATTCACCTGGCAAAGTATCTATAATATCGGTACTAGAGCCTGCGGATGTGGATTATTTGTTCTTTGTTGCAAAGGGAGACGGGTCCCATTATTTCTCAAACACATATGATGAACACATTGACGCAGCAGAGGAGTATTTGAATTAAAGATGCCCTAACCCCATTTTTCTGAGTCTTTGTTCAGAAAAATGGTTGGTAGGTCATTCGCAACGAGTTCCCAATTTA
>CAZTML010000164.1:0-4203 GCA_964614935.1 uncultured Clostridia bacterium
GCCGCCTACCGTCTTTAACCTCTTGTAAGTCAAATTTTTCCTTGCCTGTTTTGTAGTCAATTATCTTCACGCTACCATCAGAAAGATAATCAACTCTGTCTATCTTGCCTTCAATATATATATTGGTATTGTCTACCTTTGCAATAATTGGAGGAAGCTTCTTGTAATCAGCCTTTCCAAAGGGTTCTTCAAAGAAAATTGATTTAATCTGACCATTTCGAATATGCTGTACCAAAATCCATGTCATATCTGAACAAACTTTTCTGATTCTTTCGGCTCTGTATTCTTCCTCATTTCCTGCCTTCAGTAAACCACCTTTATAAAGAAGCCTTTCCTTTTCCAGAATATCTGCAATCATTTCCTTGCATTTACTCTGTGAAATTTTCATCCACTCTGACTGAGGCGCAGTAATTTCAACATTTTCTGTTGTTAATCTCTTCGACATTTCCATAAGACATTTATGATAAATATCTCCTATTTCCCTTCCTGCAACTTCAAATGGTCTCCGTTCCTCCGGTCTTAACCCATAGGTAATAAAAAAAGAAAATGGACATCTGCTGAATCGTTCTATTGAAGAAGGGCTTAATGTAATTTCACAAATAGTATTTTTACCATACAATGCTTGAATCAATTCACGATTCACACTGGTCATTGCCTGCTTATAAAAAAGTCCCTTCCTTGCTAGTTTGAAAATTTCGGTTTCATTTTGCACATACCAGTTTACTGCTGCCTCCCATTCAAGAGGAAGAGGATTCCCCTCTATACAACTCCTAAGTACAGTTGAAAGATGTTTTACCGCATTATCTCTTGCATTTATAAGCTCCAAAGCCTTTCCACTATTTAAAATATCTTTTTTAATATCTTCTTTTGGAAAAATATCTTTAATCTTAATATAAATAGGAGATTCCTTTATTTCTTTTCCCTCTGCATCTGAAGCAGAACAGCTCACATATAAATAATCCGTTGCCTTAGACAAGGTTTTGTATATTGCTAAATTTTCCTCACGTACTCTGAAGTCATCTAGCTTTGCAATTTCCACTCCTTTGTCAAACAGCCTAATCTTTTCGTCCTCGTTTAAAATGCCCTCAGACTTTGCCCTAGCCGGCAATACTCCTTCATTGGCACCTAGTATTACAATAGCCTTCAAATCGCCTGCTCTGGTTCGTTGCATGGTTCCTACCATCAATATATCTTCAGTAGGCGGTAACATTCCTATTTCTACATTTTCAAGCCCTGCTCTCATTATTTTTGTCAAATCCTTGGATATTGCTGTTTCCTCTCCTATAAGCTCTACAAACTGATCAAAAATATTGACTATTTCCTTGAACACTTGGGAATTTTCCATTGCAATCTCATGATTTCCAGAGTTCTCCTCGAGCTCAATAATTGCTCTCAGTTTTTCCGGCAAACATATTTCATCGCAAAGATACAAATAAAGCGTTGTAATCTTTTCTCTCACAGTTTTTGATTTCTTAAAGGCTTCTTCAAAAATACTTATCTGCTCTACAAACTTTCTTCTGCTTTCATTGATGCTTTCAAATTCCTCTTGTTCATATTCAAAAGTTCCTTTTGTGAATTCCTTCTTCCAAGCACCTTTTTGAACCTTATATTTAATAACATAGTTTTCCAGTGCTTCAATTTTCTCTTGGGAAAAATCCATAAATCCCGTCTTTAACAGGTCAAAAACGGATTCATTTCTATAACCGTAAGCCACCGTATCCATTAGCGACAACACAAAAATCACTGCTGCATTGTGCAATATACTTCTTTTATTATCAATAAATACCGGCAAATCGTATTCTTCAAAGACACGCTTAATTATAGACCCTCTAATCTCTAAATCATTACATATTACCAGTATTTCACTATATCCAAGGCCTTTTTCTCTTGTCAGGTTTCTAATATATGCTGCAGCGGATTCAGCTTCCCCATAAAGATTTGCTGCCTTAATCAATGTAATTCCTTTACTGCTTTCGCTCACCTGTACAGGCAGTGAAAACAATTCCCTTTCCACAACCTCAAGCCCCTGTGCATGGTTTGTCCATAAAAATTGGTCAGATATTTTTTCGACGTCATAAGATATTTTTTGTTCCTTACTCATTTCTGTAAGTTTAAATATCATAGCTCCTGTAATATCAAAAAGCTCTTCATCTCTACATTTTTCATCATAGGTTAGTACAATATTAACATCTGTACATCCTATTAATTCATTAATAATAGCAAGATTCTTAGGTGCAAAGTAGTCAAATCCATATATCCAGACAACAGCATTTTTCACAAGCTCTGACTTGGATATTTTGGGTAACACAAAATCAATGTAATCCTCACTATCTAAATACTTACCCTCTAGCTGCTCCTCATACTTTTCAAAAATTCTTTGCATGTCAATGAGCTTCCTCTTCAGGATGGAATCCCCTTCAAGTCCAGCAATAACATCCAAAAGAAGCGCCGGTGTCATATCATATTGCTTCATCTCCGAAATAAAATTATTGGTCATTTCCAGAAATGAACTAAGCGAATACAAATTTCTATATAGCTCCATCTTTTCATTCTCTTCAGCTACGATTTTGGCAATGAGCATATGTCTGCCATACTTGTCAATCTTACTTTTCTTCAGGCCACCAAGTTCAGAAAGAACTCTGTACTGGAGTCTTGACATGCTGATTACTTCTATTCCCATCAGCCCTTTTACTTCCATGTATTTAATGGCATCTCTCTCAGCCTGCAGAGTAAATTGATCTGGGACAATTAACAAGGCCCTATCCTGAGCCTTGACCTTCGCATATATGAATGCATCCTTATTAATATTGTCTCTACCATAAAATATTTTTAGCATAATCCCACCATTTTAATTACTGCACATTGTTTACATCTACAGTATATTTTTAACAACAGTAATCGTCAACCTTTATTATCTATATTTTTTGTTTTACTCAGTCTATAATTCGCTCGTTATTAATAAAAAATTAAGATAAATTTGATGGACTTTTGCATAGATTTGTGGCAACATATAGTTATGTAAAAAATATAATAAAATTAGACTAATAAAATTAAAAAAACGGAATAAAATTATATAAGTTAAAAATAAATTGAAAAGTGAGCTATAAATGAAGATTTTAATTACTACAGACTGGTACTCCCCTGTTATAAACGGGGTAGTCACCTCAGTTCTCAATTTGCAAAAACAACTTGAAGCAAAGGGTCATGAAGTCAAGATACTAACATTGTCAAGAGACGGCTCTCCCAAGAAAAATGATAGTGCCTACTATGTTAGATCTTTTCATGTAAGAATATATCCCGAAGCAAGGGGTACATATAGTTTTTTCAAAAATAAATATGTAAAAGAGCTATTAGCGTGGAAACCTGATATTATCCATTCACAATGTGAGTGGATGAGCTTTATTTTCGCAAAGGAAATTGCCGGAAAGCTACATATTCCTATCGTTCATACATACCATACCATTTATGAAGACTACACCCATTATTTTCTTCATAACCAATTAGTCAGCAAAAAACTGATTAGGTTCGGAGCTGGATATGCTTTGAAAAGGGCTGACTATGTTATAACACCAACTGACAAAGCTAAAGAAAGTTTAAATGTGTATGACTTGAAAACTCCTGTTACAACAGTGCCTACTGGAATAGATCTTGCTAAATATCAAAGAAAAGTTTATTACGAATAATTGTTTGAATTGAGAAACTCTCTAGGCATCCCTACTGAAAAGAAAATACTTTCTTATGTCGGAAGACTTGGTAAAGAAAAGAACGTTGATGAGCTTATCAAAAACATGAAGCAACTATTGAAAATCGAACCAAATGCTTTGTTATTGATTGTTGGTGGGGGACCTTATGAAGAAGAGTTAAAAACCCTAACCGGAAAATTAAAGTTAACTGATTCTGTCAAGTTTGTCGGTATGGTACCACCTTCTGAAACACCTAAATATTATAAATTAGGTCATATATTTGTCTGCGCTTCTCAAAGTGAAGCACAAGGCCTTACTTATATAGAAGCTCTTGCTTGTGGCATTCCTTCCGTATGTAAGGACGACAAATGTCTCCAGGGTGTGATAATAAACGGGTATAATGGATATACCTATAGGAATAATGAAGAATACATATCCTATGTAACTTCTATTTTAAATATGCCCGAGATAAATTACAAACGACTTTGCGAAAATGCAAAAACCTCCTCTGCAAACTATT
>CAZTML010000165.1:0-1225 GCA_964614935.1 uncultured Clostridia bacterium
AGGACTCTACCTCATGTATCCGTTTGTATTCTGTCGAGAATCTTAAAAAATAATTTGATATACTAAAAAGAATAACATTTTCTATTGCATCTAAAGCTTCTGATATTGCAATATTCCTATGTTCTTTAGAGTCATTGTAATCTAAAATTTTTCCGTTTACTCGGACACCAGTCTTGGGTCTATTACGCTTATACTCTAAACCTTTTTCCATTATATAACTCAAGCCTGTCCCCTTAATCCATTGAGATAATATAACAGCATACCATCTTAATTTACCGTGTCTTCCATCTTTACTCTTAAAGCCTAGAGTAGATTTTTCATATATTTCCCATTTGAATATTTTGCAAAGTTCTTCTAAAAAGTCTAATAATTCACCATACACAACATTATTATTTTCATTAATTGTAGGATATTTTAGCCCTTTCATGATTGCTGTTGTTAAGTTACTTGATTGATCAACTGAAACATTAATGTCATCATCTGGTCTGTTTTCTCTTTGACTAAACACATTCCTTATATTTTCCTCAATCTCTTTACCTAATAAATGCGAAAATTCCTTCCACACTAAGCTTTTATTGCCCTGCATTATATCTCTTAATAAAATTCCAGTAAATTTCCTCATAAGAGAATACTCTTCAACAGTTTGATTCTTAGGATATTGAGTCAGCTGAACATCGCCTTTGATTAAACTTTCAACTATTTTTACTTTTTGATTGTTTGACAATTCAGTTACAACCGATAGCTTCTGTTCTGGAATATCTTCCTTTAGTAGCTCAACAAAAATTTCTGATTTTATTTTTTCTTCTGGCCGCATGAGAAATACATTGCCATAGAGGTTATATTCTATTCGTCCGACCCTTCCAATAAGATTCTTAAAATCTATGGCTGACATTCTACCTCTTCCAATTTTATAATCTGTAACAAACAAATTATCTGCTGGCAAATTAACCCCTTCCATTAGGGTACTTGTGCAAAACAAAGTTTCAATTAATCCTTCTCTATAAAGTTCCTCAATACGCATTTTTATAGTTGAAGGCAAATAACCGATATGATAAGCGACACCTTTAGGAATTAAATCAGCCAAGTAATAATCCCTATGAACTTCATTTTTTATATCCTTAGCTAAGGTAATAAGTTCCTGATTATCTTTTTTTCCTTTGTTTTTAGCGAAATCAAGTGCGTATGTAATTGCCTTGTTTATTCCAGGGCAATAAATAATATTTTG
>CAZTML010000165.1:1325-4185 GCA_964614935.1 uncultured Clostridia bacterium
GAAATTTTATGTGCCTCGTCTATAAACAAATATTCAATATTAATTGCTGGATTGTCTATTAGTAAATAAAGAAGTCGCTCAGGAGTAAGCACAAAAATAAAATTATGTTCCTCTTTTAAAGATAATGCTCCTGCCGAAGTAATTAACCTATAGTTGTGTTCCTTAAGAAGCTCTTTCAAATCATTAATTATTTTACTGCTAACTTCATTAATTAAGGCTTTTGTAGGAACTATTAAAGCAAAGTTAGAACGGATACCATCCATAACTTGTTTTTTCAAAAACATACGCATAATAAACGATTTTCCCATTGATGTAGGTCCCGAGTAGCTAAAGTAAGAATCCTCTAATCTATCATATACAATCTTTTGCGAACGAAAAAAATGTTGTTCTGGCTCTGCAGGAATACTCAAATAATCTTTATTAAATCCTGTATATAGTTTTTCCAGTAATGTCGTAGGCTGGAAATCTGGGGTAATCATATCCATCCCACGGTAATTACCTGTACTTTGAAGTACCGACCCCATATAATGTTTAATCCTATAATCCTGTGGATAAATCATATGTAAAAGAGCAACTATTTCTTGAGCCCAAATCTTATGTTTGTCTGATTTTTCTTTATGTACGGACTTTGAAAGTATATCAGCAAAACGTAAAGCTGCAGATATATCCAACTCACGACTTTCCCTATTAATTTTAAATAATTTCAAGGAATAATTATATAGGATGTTTTCATATAGCTCATTAAGATATTCATTATCATCAATATCTTTATAAAGTAATTCCCCAAAAACAACATTGTCATATCCACCCATTAAGACACACCTCCTGTTAGCATATCTTGTATTATTTCTTTCTTCTCTACAGGAGCATCATTAAATGGTAGGACATAAAAATAAAATGAATATCCCCCCATGCCCATACTATTTATTTTATCAACAATGTAAGGTGTAACAGACTTTATATCCTCTTTCATCTTATTAACTGCTTCAACACGGAATTGAGGATTTGATAACACCGATGAGTCAATCTCCAATGTGTAACCTAGGAATATGCCATAAGCATGGTCTATGGCACCAAGCCCACCCTTACTTGGTATAATAATATTTTTCATATATTCTGCTGTTGAATTGTCAAATACTCGTCCAAATAAAGTGCTATCTACAACACTTAATTCAGCTGACGGATCTTCCTTTATTTCTTTTACAGTATCCATTGCTCTATCAACTGCATTACGCAAATCACCAATGATCTGTGACGCTCCAAAAACTAATTGATGGTATGGTTGTCCCATGCCACTATCAATCGCCAACAAATGTATACCATCACTTTTACACCCATAATGACTCGCCGTAGTAGTTAACTCAATTTTACTCATGATTTTTGGTGCGTCTAAAACCTGCTCTAAAAAGGTATATAGAATCATATCTCCAAGGGTATCGCCTGTTAATTGACCAGCTCCGCTATATTTTTTTAGTTTAGCCAATGCTGTGAGTCCCACACTTTCAACATCATCCTCTATAACAAATCGCTCTAGCTCGGCCCTTGAGTAGACATATCTTCCAATATTGCGTAGAAGAAATCTTTTTAACTCCCTATCAGAGAATTTATTATTAATCACATTCAAATGAAAAACTCTAAGCTCGTTATTATTTTTTAACGCAAGTGCCTCTGAATGCTTGACCTCATTAAATATCCCATTGAAATTTTTATCTTTGATAGTTTTCTGTATTGAGGCAGTAGATGAAACTTTATTTTTTCTAAGAGAAATACTATCTATCATTGGAGTAAATGAATTTAAGTATTCATCTGTTACTTCTTTGATTTCATTTTTCAATTCAGAACTTTTTACATTGGCAACAGTATATAAAAAAACATTAGCTATTAGTTCTGCTGGATCAAATACAGTTTCATTAATGATCTCATCTTTAGTCTTAAAGCTTTCAAGATATATCGGAGTATCCCCTGGAATAGAATTATCATCGGCAAGAATATCCCTCAATGCTAAAATTGCAGTCTTAATCTTCGCTTTATTGAGTAAAGGGATAACATTATCTCTAAAATAATCGACAACGATAGAGACTTCGACATTCCTTGCCTCTGCTCCAGCTTCAGAAGAAACATTTCTATGTCCTGTAGCCATCCTTGATGCAGCATTATCATCTCCAGTCAAATCTTCGTAATCGTCTAATATTAGAAGCATTGTACCATTGATTAAGCTTTGCGAAACATTGTAAGGTTTACAATGATATAGGACTTTTAATAAAGAAGCATAACAAAGCCGTTTCATCTAATTCTCCTTTCTAGAAAACTATCATTTATCTTCGTTTATCACATCTACAATATCCCCTATATTACAATCTAACGCTTTGCAAATACGTGCCAAAACTTCCATGCTAACTGGTAGGTCCTTTCCCATCTTAGCCATTGTAGATGAAGTTATATTTGTCATAGCCATTAAATCCTTTTTCATTAACTTCTTATCAATTAGCAATTTCCATAATTTATTATAGCTAAATCTCACAATCTCGCCTCCACATAAAACAGATTCAACTAATAATTTCTCGTATTAATTTACATTTTATCATGCAACTATATATCTTACAATCTTTTTTCTGTATTTCTGTATTTGTCCTTTACATTCTCAAAGTTGAATATAGGCTCTTTAAAATTAAAGTGATAGTAAAGTCAAAGTAAAGTCGCAGCCATGTAAACTCAATTTCATAACTTATAAACTGTTATTGTACAAGCCAATAGCAGTTTTTTTATTTCGATTTATTAAAGATTCTTCTGTACTTATAAATCTATGAAAGGAGGAAGCCACCATGCAGGAAGTCAGAAACATCAACAACAAACGTATCTG
>CAZTML010000166.1:0-4135 GCA_964614935.1 uncultured Clostridia bacterium
AATAAAAGGTGTGTAATGGAAGAATACATAATAAAAATTGATAATGTAAAATTTAAATATGATAAAGATTCACCCTATGCTGTAGATGGAGTATCTCTTAATATAAAAAAGGGAGAATTTACAGCAATTATTGGCCACAACGGCTCAGGAAAATCAACATTGGCAAAACTGATTAATTCACTCTTACTTCCCACTGAAGGCAAGATCTATGTAAAAGGAATGGATACATCAGATGACTCTAAACTTTGGGATATAAGACAGTCTGCCGGCATGGTCTTTCAAAATCCGGACAATCAGCTTGTTGCAACCATTGTTGAAGAGGATATTGCATTTGGCCCTGAAAACTTAGGCGTAGAATCAGCCGAAATAAGAAGACGGGTAGATGATGCTTTAAACACCGTAGGTATGTATGAATTTAGGAAAAGACCCCCCCATCTTTTATCAGGAGGACAAAAGCAAAGAATTGCCATAGCAGGAATACTAGCTTTAAATTCAGATTGCATAATTTTAGACGAACCAACTGCAATGTTAGACCCTTCAGGTAGGAAGGAAGTAATGGAAACATTAAAAAAACTAAATGACCAAGGTAAAACTATACTCTTAATTACCCACTATATGGACGAGGCTGTTCAAGCTGATAGGGTAGTAGTAATGGATAAAGGGAATATTAAATTAGATGGAACCCCCAAGGAAGTATTCAAAAATATTGACCAAATAAAAAAATACGGCTTGGATGTTCCTCAGGTAACAGAGTTAGCCCAAGAACTTATTAAGGAAGGACTAAATCTGCCTCCTGATATTATAGATGTGAAGGAATTGGTGGACATATTATGTCAATAACAACAGAAAATATAAAATACGTATACAGCGAAGGGACACCATTTAGAACTGTAGCCTTGGATGACGTGAATGTAGCCATAAACCAAGGTGAATTCGTGGGGATAATCGGTCATACAGGGTCTGGAAAATCAACACTGATACAATTGTTAAATGGTCTCGAATTCCCTACAGAAGGAAAAGTTATAGTTGATGGCACTATCGTTGGAGAGGACAAGAAAAAGTTAAAATTAATACGCCAAACAGTAGGTTTGGTATTTCAATATCCGGAATATCAACTTTTTGAAGAAACAGTTGAAAAGGATGTTGCCTTTGGACCTATGAATTTAGATCTTTCTCAGGAAGAAATTGATTATAGAGTTAAGGAAGCTTTAGAATTAGTCGGTTTTAATTTTAAGAAAATAAAGGATGCATCTCCTTTTGATTTGTCGGGAGGACAAAAAAGAAGGGTTGCGATTGCAGGAGTTCTCGCAATGAAACCGGATTACTTAATTTTGGATGAACCTACTGCAGGTCTAGACCCGGCAGGGAGAAATGAAATATTTGAACAAATAAAAAAATTGCATAAAAGTTCTAATACAACCATTGTTATGGTATCCCACAGCATGGAAGATATCGCGAAATTAGTTGACAGAGTAATTGTTCTGTCTAAGGGGAAAGTACATATGGAGGGGAGTCCAAAAGAAATTTATTCCCAAGCCGATGAACTAGAAAAGATAGGACTTGGAATTCCCCAGATAGCTTCTATTGTCAGGGAACTAAGATTCAAGGGATTTAATATTAGGCCGGACATACTCACTGTAGAAGAGGCAAAAGAAGAAATATTACAGGAAGTGAGGAGAAGAAATGTTTAAAAATTTAACTATCGGGCAGCATTATCCTGTTGATTCTCCTGTACACGACCTAGACCCAAGATTAAAAATAATTATTACCTTTATTTTTATAATATCACTATTTTTAATTGAAAGCTTTACCGGCTATATATTTGTTATTATATTTTTAGCTGTTGTAATAAGGCTTTCAAAGGTACCTATAAAGTTTGTAATAAAGGGTTTAAGACCAATACTCTTTATTATAGGGCTAACCTTCGTAATCAATTTATTGATGACACCGGGAAGGGTTATTTTCTCCCTTGGTTTTATAAAGATTACAGAAGAAGGATTGATTAGGGCAGGCTTTATGGCTATAAGACTTGTACTCCTTATAATGGGAACATCAATGTTGACCTTGACAACATCACCTATTATATTGACAGACGGTATTGAAAGCTTACTTAGCCCATTTAAAAGGTTTGGTCTTCCGGCCCACGAACTTGCAATGATGATGACAATTGCCCTTCGTTTTATTCCAACTTTAATGGAAGAAACAGAAAAAATAATGAAGGCTCAAAAGTCAAGAGGTGCAGATTTTGAAAGCGGAAATATCATGTCCAGGGCAAAAAACTTAGTTCCACTTTTAGTTCCTCTTTTCATAAGTGCTTTCAGACGTGCTGACGAACTGGCAATGGCTATGGAAGCAAGATGCTACCGTGGCGGAGAAAATAGAACTAGAATGAGACAAATGAAAATTACAAAAGGTGATTATGCAGCAGCAGGTGTTTTTGCTATATATTTTGCAGCTGTAATAGTATTTAAAATATGGTAAGGAATATAAAATTGGTAATTGCCTATGACGGCACGAATTATAGCGGTTGGCAGACCCAATTAAATAGGCCTACAATCCAAGAAACCATTGAAGATGGAATTAGCATCATAACAAAGGAAAAGATCGGCTTAACAGGGTCTGGAAGGACCGACAGCGGTGTTCATGCCTTGGGACAAGTAGCTAATTTCAAAGCCCATACTAGAATTCCTGAGGACAAAATTAAAATAGCTCTTAATGCTAATTTACCTAGTGACATAAGAATTTTAGATTCGGTGGATGTATCACCAGATTTTCACTCAAGATTTGATGCTCTCGATAAAACCTACATGTATCAGATTTATAATGATAGGGTTGGAAACCCATTTTATTCAAGGTATTCATCCTTTGTGCCCCAAAACTTGAATATCGATGAAATGGTAGAAGCACTTAAACTTCTTGTAGGAACTCATGATTTTAAGGGCTTCATGGCTTCTGGTTCTGAAACAAAGACAACCGTGAGAACAGTCTATGATGCAAAGCTTTTAAAAGAGGGGAACTTAATTAAAATATATATTAAGGGCAATGGATTCTTGTACAATATGGTAAGAATAATTGCAGGAACATTAATTGATATTGGAAAAGGATTAAAGGATAAATCTTGCATAGAAAAAACTTTGCTAGATAAAGATAGGTCAATTTTAGGACAGACAGCTAATCCTGAGGGATTATTTTTAATGGAAGTTAATTATGAAAAAAACCTTGACATTCAAACATAAGTAGTATAAAATATTTTAGGTATGTTAGTAGAGAAAAACCGTTCCAATGCCCCGGAGTTAGGTTTTTTGAATAGATAATTAAAGATAATATTAAAAGGTAGAATTACAGGAGGAAATAAGATGAAAAGCTTCTTGGCTAAACCTAACGAAGTTGAAAGGGCTTGGTATGTCATAGATGCCGAAGGTAAAACTTTAGGTAGACTTGCAACTGAAGTTGCCAAACTTTTAAGAGGTAAACATAAAGCAATATATACACCACATGTTGATACAGGCGATTTTGTAATAATAGTTAATGCTGAAAAAGTTGTATTAACAGGAAAAAAACTAGACCAAAAATTATACAGAACTCACTCTCAGTATCCAGGTGGTTTGAAGGAAGTTCCATACAGAAACTTATTCGAGAGAAAACCTACACAGCCGGTTTATTTGGCAGTTAAGGGAATGCTTCCAAAGAACAGCCTTGGAAGAAAAATGTTAAAGAAATTAAAAGTATACGCTGGTCCAGAGCACAATAACCAAGCTCAAAAACCACAAGTATACGAGTTTTAATCGGAGAGGAGGACGATTATGGAAGCACAATACAGAGGAACAGGTAGAAGAAAAAAAGCAATAGCAAGAGTAAGATTGGTACCCGGAACAGGGAAAATCAATATAAATAAAAGAGATTTAGAAGATTATATAGTTTATGAAACATTAAGAACATTAGTGAGAGAACCTTTAATGATTACAGATACAATGGGTCAATATGACGTATTGGTAAATGTAAAGGGTGGTGGATATACAGGTCAAGCAGGAGCGATCAGACACGGTATATCAAGAGCTTTATTACAGGTTGATAATGAACTAAGACCAATTCTTAAAAAAGCTGGATTCTTGACAAGAGATTCAAGAATGAAGGA
>CAZTML010000167.1:0-4129 GCA_964614935.1 uncultured Clostridia bacterium
AAATCTACGTGTTTTGTATTGTAACTGCTGTTCTAATCTTGTTGGCAACTTTAGTATATACATCTAAATCAATTCCTTCTGCAACTTCAAATGTAACAAACATAGCGTAAGGTATTTTTTCTTTTGTCTTAATTGCATCTTCCTTGCAATTAACCTTTACTACTATCTGGTCATCTTCATCCCATACAACAGCACTTTCTCCACAGAATATTTCATGTTGCAATGTCCCTTTTCTTACCCCTTGCCAATCAGAATTCTGGCGTGTCATATTGAGTCTGGCAATTTCGCTTACTTCAAACCATATTTGGGCTCCTCGGTATTTTTGCTTAGTACTATCTGTTGGTGTAAGATATGATAATGTAACAGTTAATTTTCTTTTTATTTTATCTGCTGAGAAGTTGAATGGTAATGGCAATCTATATAAATGTGCTTCATCGATAGAAAGCTCTCCCATTCCTATAAGGGTAACTCTATTTTTAGCACATTCCTGTACTTTAGAAATATCAGGAACACCATTTCCAATCCATCTAGTTAATTTTTTATTAGTTTCGGGAACATATGATGCAAACTCATCTACGATGCTTTCCCATGAAGCTCCATGAACTAACATAGCCTTTATCAAAGTTGCAATATGATCTTGTGGCAAAGAGATACCATTTTCATTAACAAATATGTCATATAGTACATCATAACATATACCTGCTTCATGTGTAATCTGAGCTGCTGCATCGCTCGTTCCAAAAGAAAAGGCACATCCATCTGAAATGCCATCGGATAATGGAGAAGCAGATTTGCATCCTGGCTCACTTGAATTCTTTAACCACCTAGTTTTTCTCCTTGCTAAATCTTCAACTAAAAACTTTCTCCCTCCGTAATAATATAAATCTGGATTAATTGTTTTATTGTATCCAAATCCTATAGCTGAAATTGGACTAGGGTATCCGTTTTTAACCGCAAAGGCTTGTCTTTCGTTTTCAGTTATATTACAAAAATCTGAATATACTGCTCCAATAGTTAAATTATTTATAGTTTCAGCAGGTGATAATAATCTCAAATATGCTTTATAATCAGATAGACATTCAAATACTTTTGCAGTTCTGTCATTTATTGCTAAACCTTTGAAATTTGAAAATGTTTCACAGAACTTTTCTTCAAACTTGGATTGATTGCCAGCACTAACGATAAATAATATCTTATATTCATAACTTAACCAATCTAGCAATCGTGCTAATGGACTCATTGTTGTTGCAAACTGACGGTATTCATCCCCAATTGAAAGATTAATAATTTTAACCATTGGAGATGCAGGATTTTGACCGTTTTCTCCTTTAAGCATTCTTTTGACTGCTATATGTATTAAATCTACAACCATTACATCATTAGGAATTCTTTCAATTGAATTACCGTTAAAATCTATGTACGGTTTCATAATTGGTCTAACATAAATTTTCTTTTGTAATGACTGACTACCACTATTAATATCTCCATGCAGAACCAATGATACCATTGATGTTCCATGCTTTCTATCTTTAACTTGATAGTGCTTTTCATATTCATCTGGATCATCAATAATAACTCGATCCATTAATAATCTATGATTTTGCATAGGCATACCATCAAACACTGCAATTGTTGGTTCTAATAGTCCTTGAGCAACTTCAATCTCTTCATCATATACAATTGATGATTCTTCACTACAAAAAGCAGATTGACATATTGGTCTAAAAAACATTATGTCATCAATGTGTACCAGTGAAACACTTTCATAATTATCTACTAATTGCTGCACTTCACCTCTTGGTAGACTAACAAGCATCGAATGATATGTAATCTCATTTATACAGCAAATATTTAATACTTGTCCACCTAAAGAAAAAATAGCATTTCTTACTTCTAAAAAAGACTTTTCCCTTTTATCCTCACTTTTTCGATAAAATAATTCAATTTCAAATATAACAGTTTCATTTCCAGTCAGTTCTAAATCCTCTTGCCAGTATTCCATTGCCCTAGTTTCATAAATACGATCCTGTGCATTCCATAACCTTATAGATTTTAATAGTACAAACACATCTCTTAGTGGTGCCGTACCTCTAGGAAATACATTTTCTTCTCCATCACTATACCTCTTCCACATTGACAACAATTCATTCATTGCTTTTTGATTAGTCATTACACAGTAAACTCGACCAGAAAGATTTTCCTCCGAAACATCTCCACTTTCATCTTGTTTATAAAAATCATCATCAGGTTCAATGTTGTCAACCGATTTATCAAAAATCCATTCTAATCCTTCAACTTTATTTACTGCTTTATAGAAATTATCAACACTTCCAATTACCTCAAATACCAAAGCATACTCGGGATTAATTCCTATTGTCGATTGTTGAACAAGTATATTTTTTGAAGTAAACGCCCTAGTAAGTTCACCAAAAACTGGAGTTAGTCGTTCAAATTGCCTTTGTGCAGTGGGCTTAAATATTTTCCCTGGTGGAAATGAATTGCCCTTCGTTTTATCAGCAACTTGAGGTTCTGGAAATAACAACAATGGTCGCTCGCTCATTATTATTCACCATCCTTTATAATCGACATGTCATCACTTCTAACTTGTGTATCCCATAATTTCAAAGCATTTGTAGTAATAGCTTTATTATCTGAATTTGGCAAACTAAGAATGTACTTTCTATATATTGCCAATGCTAATTCCTCGCACTCAGCATAGCTTAATCCTACCGTTTTTTTTGCTAAGCTTAATGTAGAAATTCCAAATTTAAATCCTTTCTTTTTTTCAAACAATGAATATAATTTTTCTAAATCTTTTTGTTCAGGCTTTGGCAAATTAAGTTTAACTTGAAACCTTCTCCATGCAGCCTTATCTAGCAATCCCTCATGATTTGTAGCACCTATGACAACTACATAGCTTGGTAAAGAATCAATATGCAATAGCAACGAACTAACTACTCGCTTTATTTCTCCAGTTTCATGAATATCTCCTCTTTCTTTGCCTAGAGTCTCAAACTCATCAAAAAACAATACACATTGCCTTGATTTGGCATAGTCAATAAGCTTTGATAATTTACTTGCCGTTTCACCTAAATATGAACCTACTATACTTTCATATCGAACAGTAAGAAGTGGCACTGATAAAGACTCAGCCATAGCCTCAGCTAATGATGTTTTACCATTTCCAGGTGGACCTACAAACAACATTTTGTTACGAGGTTCAAGTCCATATGATCTCAATAAATCTCCTCTCAATTGTTCTTCAATTATTTCCTCACAACTTGACAGAACGTTATTGGGTAATAGTAATTCATCTAATCTCTTCTTAGGTACTTTTTCCCATATTAATGTTTGTTCAGTAATTCCATTACGAATTAGAGTATGTGTATTAATATCCTTATATATAGGCTTACTATTTTTAAGTAACTCCTCAATTTTATTTGCTAAAATGTTATGCTGTTTTGCCCTCTCTTCTGCACATATTGCCTCAGCAGCTTTTCTAAAGTTAACACTGTCATTAATTAAGCCATATTTAATTAAATCACAGAGTAAATCAGCTCTTGCCATATTATTCCTCCATTAATTCATATTTATTAATTTAGAGATTAAAACTTTTCTAAATCAATAAAATTATTTTCGCAGAAATCATAAAATGATTTCAATGCAAGCTTGCTCGGCTCCACTTTATTGTTTTCCCATCTATTTATTGTGCTAAAACTAACGCTTAGAGCTTCTGCCAACTCAGTTTGGCTTAGTTTTAGTATCATTCTAACTTCTTTTACAACTTCTGAAAACTCCACAGCATTACCTCCTGATATAGCATATGATATAAAAGTATAGCATATGCTATATAAAGATTCAATACTTTTCAAAAATTATATTTCGCTGATAATATATTCAAAAAAGAGAGATTGAATATATTAATACATTCTAATCTCTCAAATATTTATTAAATCTATCCTCTATTTTCTATGGACATTTTCTAGTACACAACTATAGAAATGCAAACATTAACCCCATCACAAATCTCTTTTTTTCTCCTACCTTCTCCAATAGGATCAAAACTCATGTGTTTTTCCTCATGAACAAATTTCAAAACAACATGCCGTTTCCCTTGATATTCAGCCAC
>CAZTML010000168.1:0-4120 GCA_964614935.1 uncultured Clostridia bacterium
AAAAATCGAACAAGTGGAAATGTAGGGGTTCTCTATGCACGTTTAGGTACTCTTAAACGGACGATTACCTTGCTTTTGATCTATAAGTTTAGAATTATACTTGAGGTTTATGTTTTTTAATTTAACTCTACATGACCAATGACTTTATATAAAAAGTATAATGTTGTAGGTAAAGGATTTGTTAAGCTGTGAAGACCATAAATACTGATTGGCCAATAAAATTTGTTGACTATTATACGAATGTGCTATAAAGTTACAAGAGATAAAGATGGTGAAAGGAATGAGTTCGATTGTCAACATTTAAACAGTTAGAAATCGATAGTAAAACAGAAACTAATGCTTTATTAGAAAGTATAATTGAAAATTTTAATCCGCGTTCTGCAAAGAATGAAGATGATATTAAATTAAGAACACACACAGATATCATTAACCCCATTCTTCAAACAATTAATCCGGAATCTGTAGATAACTACCATAGTGAGTCAAATATGAACACAGCTCACTATAGAGGTGGTAGAGCAGATGCAACTTTTGAAAATTTTGTTTTTGAATTTAAAAAATATGAGACATTTGATAATGACTCTGGAATTAAAGAAGCACTATATGGTAGACCTGGAAACAAAGATCATGGACTAGAAGATTACATTAAGTCTATTTCAGAATGGAAAGATGATGAACCTGAAGAAATCCAGATTAAAAAATTAAGTAGTTCTTATGGTATAGGATTTGATGGGAAAACTTTCATATTCGCTAGATTTGCTCATAATCTTACTACAAATAGTTTAGAATTTAGACACGACAAAGTAAATTTTAAAGATGGGCTATATTATCTTATCTTACTTTTTAAACAGGAACAAAAAATGGCATTAACAAAAAACAATTTATTAAATTATGTTAATCCTAATACTAAATACGTACAAGAAAGCATCAAATCTTTGTATTATGATTTAGAAAAACATGTATTTTCAAATAATTCTGCTGATTTAAGTCCACGATCAAAAACGTTGTATGATGAATGGAATCATGTTTTTGGCAAAATTTACGGAAAAGAATCGGAAGAAACAGATTTTACAGAAGTAACTCCTGCAATAAAGAATGTGTATAATATTGATAGCTCAGAAGAAATAAATTCAAAATGGTTCTTATTTTCTTTACAAACATTTATGAATATTTTCTTAAAGTTATTAATAAACAGCTTTTTATCCGACTTAATCGATCCTTCATTTGATTCTTTTAAAACAAAGACAAAACCTGACATTATGGGTCTTTTCATGGGTAGAGATAAAGAGCAAAGTAGATTGGTTGATAACTTTTTTGAAACACATTATCTTGAATGGTTTGTTTTTTCTAAAGGAGATAGTGATGTAAAGATAGTAAATGAAACCTTAAAAGTTATTGAGAAATTCGACCTTACTTCTTTTGTATTAAAGCCAGAGAACCTTCAAGATATTTTTGAAGAGTTATATATGGAGTTAATTCCCGATGAAATGCGTCATATAATGGGGGAGTATTTTTCACCAGATTGGATTGTGGAACATGTATTGAATGAAGCAGGTTATACTGGGGGAGATATAGAAGAAACTATAGTTGACCCAACTTGTGGAAGTGGTAATTTTATAATCCAAGCTCTCAAACGAATCATTAGTTATAATGAAGGCTCACTCACTAAAAATCAAATTGATATCATCGTTAAAAACGTAGTAGGCTTTGATATTAATCCTATATCTGTGGTAGCAGCAAAAGCAAACTATATCATAGCAATATTCTCTGCTTATTTTGCTTCTGGATACCAATATGATGCTGATGAATGGGTAGACGAACCCATTAGTGTTCCTATCTACATTGCTGATTCAGTTTTAGCACCAATAGTTTATTCTGAAGATAATGAAGAAACTCTTTTAACTAAGACAACAATAGGAGATTTTAAAATTCCTAAATTTGAAAATATCGATAAAGCAAATCGCTTTTTAGTTCTCTTATCTGTGCATATACATGAACAATCTCATGGAATGTTTGAAAGATTCTGGGCGTTAGTTATGGGAGAAGAGCTACTGGGTGAGGAATATAAAGATATTGTATATGAATTATATGAACAATTATATATGCTTCATATGCAAGGACATGATAGTTTTTGGCCTATCATACTAAAAAACAGCTTTGCCCCATTGATTATAGAGAATAAATTTGATTATGTAGTAGGGAATCCACCTTGGATTTCTTGGAAATCGATGTCTCAAGAATATAGAGAAGGGACATTAGATGTGTGGCTATCATATGGGATATTCGAAAAAAGCGCATACGACAAAAAAACCACCCATGATGATTTTGGAATGGCTGTTATTTATGTAGCGATGGACCAATATTTAAAAAATGATGGGAAATTAGCTTTTTTACTTCCAGCATCATTTTTAAAATCTACTAAAGGCGGACAAGGTTTTAGAAAGTTCGAAATTACAAGAGATGAACAAAACATTCCATTCTCTGTTAATAAAGTTGATGATTTCTCTGATGTTCGTTTATTTACTATACCTACAATTTTAACTGTATTTCAAAAAGGAAAGGAAATGAGTTATCCTTTTGATAATTATAAAAGATGGGTGCAAACAGAAGGAAAAAGAAAAATAGACTCACATGCAACATGGAGTATGGTAGAACCTCTGCTTCACTCTAATTACCAAATAGCTCAACCAATTGATACAAAAGATAAGACTACAGCATGGCTTACTGTTGATCAAGATTTTTATGCTATCGCTAACACGGTTACAAGCTCTAGCATAATTTCACCTTATCGTGGTAGAAAGGGTGTAGAACCTGCTGGTGCAAAAGGGGTATATGTTTTAAAAGATGCTGTGAAACAAGAGAACCAAGAGATAATAGTCTCTGGTGATTTTTCAAGACAAAGAAGAAAAGATGTTAAAGATGTCGGTGAAAGACGAGTTAAGATTGAACAAGAATTTGTTTATCCAATGTTAGGCGGCAGGAATATTGAAAAATGGCGTGTTAAATCTTTTGAATTCATGTTAGTTCCCCATGATTCAGATAATTTATATGGAATCCAAGAAGAAGATTTGGCTCGTAGAGCACCGAAAACTTTTAGTTATTTAGAAATTTACGAAAAACCATTATTTGACTCAAGAGTACAAAATGGTAAATTCTTTAATCCAGAAACTCAACCATTTTATAGACTAGATAATATTGGTCCATATACTTTTGCAAAATATAAAGTATTATGGAAAGAACAAGTTAAAAATTTTGCTGCTGTAGCAGTAAATACATTCAATAAAACGTTACCAGATGTTGAAGGTGTATATTTTGATAACGATAAACCTTTTGTTATGGACTCAAAAGTACTAATGCTTGAATGCTCATCTATGAAAGAAGCATACTATGTTTCAGGAATTTTGAATTCACCAGTAATAAGTAGTGTCATAGATGGATATGCTATTTCAACAAATAGAGGAACAGATGTCTTAAAAAACATAAGAATCCCGCAATTCGATGAAACCGATCCAGTCCATGTTGAAATATCTGAGATATCAGAAGAGTTGCATCGGAACAGTCAAAATCAAATTTCAAGTATTGAAGAAATTAAAGAAATGGAAAAAGATTTGAATCCACTAGTTTTGTCTCTTTACTCTTTATAAAATTAGTGTAAAACTATGAAATATTGATTCTATAAAACTCCACTGAGAAGGATCTTGTGATTCCTACAGTGGAGTTTTTTTGTATTATTCAAATGTTTGAAGCTTACTTTATTTTCAATGAATTTACCTCTTTAATTATCGAACACGAATTTTAACTTTGCACCTTCTAATTCTCTCATGATTTGTTTAGTTCTTGTTATCATTTTAAACCGAAGTTAATTTTTTTAACTTCGGTTTAATCTGTATTTTTACAAAAGCCCTTGTTCTCTCAATGAAAGATAATCATTCTCAGTTACGATTATATGGTCAATTACTTCGATACCTAACATTTCGCCACAATCTACAACTCGCCTTGTAAATGCAAAATCGGCTTCGCTTGGGTCTGTATCTCCACTTGGGTGATTATGAAATAACATTATTCTTGCACCATTATTGATTATGGCTGTTCTAAAAATTTCTCTTGGGTGTGCAACTGA
>CAZTML010000169.1:0-4102 GCA_964614935.1 uncultured Clostridia bacterium
TCACCTGCGGTTCAGAATGACACGCTGCTTCGCAGCTTATTCATAACAATGACATTAACGTAATGGATATTTATAGCAATGACAAGGGCTGTGCTCTTTATAAATAGTATTTGTTTTTATTCAAAGCTGCTTCCCCCGATAAACTCTCTAAGTATTGAAGTGCTAGGTATATAACTTTCGTCTTCTATGGGAAGGAAGTAGCTTAAAAATTTCAAAAGCCTTTGTCTTTCAGGATAAAACCTACTGCTTTCATCTATTTCCATTATAATTGGCTCTGCATATTTTTTAAGAACGCCCAATTCATAAACCAATGCAGAGTTAAAAATTGCATCTGCATTTTCCTGGTAGGGGAAAATATACTTTTCCGTACCCTTAACTACATTATCCCACAGTTCCATTGTTTTTAGGGCATTGTTTCCCCTATGGGTATTGTCTCTGACTATTCGTCTTAAAAGTCTCAAATCTGATGTTGAAATTCTATTGTGACGATCAATATTAAGCTGTGTCAATGCACTTATATATATTTTAAACTTATTTACTTCTGGTATATTTTCTGTTAGAGCATCATTAAGTCCATGAATTCCTTCAATTATTATGATGTGGTCTTCAGTTAAGCTTACAGGATCTCTGGTATATTCCCTCTTGCCTGACTTAAAATTAAACACAGGTATTTGAACTTCTTCCCCTGCCATTAAATCTATCAGATGGTCATTAAAAAGTTCTAAATCCAAAGCATCAATAGTTTCAAAATTATAATCTCCATTTTCATCCTTCGGGGTTAAGTGTCTGTCTACAAAGTAGTCGTCAAGGCCTACTGCATAAGTTTTTTTACCGTTTACCCTTAATTGGATTGATAATCTTTGTGCAAATGATGTCTTTCCTGAAGAAGAAGGACCTGCAATTAGAACAATTTTTATATTTTTATCGCTGGAAATTTCATCAGCAATGTATGCAATCTTTTTTTCGTGAAGCGCCTCATTTACACGTATCATATCGCTGATAGTATTGTTGGCTATTTTCTTATTTAGAGCGCCAACATGTGCCACATCCATTATTTCCCCCCAATCCTCTGCTTCCTTGAAAACTTTTGAAAGCTTCTTTTGTTCAATATATTCAGGAAGTTGGAAATTGCTTTCACGAGTTGGGTAATTTAATATAATTCCAGGATAAAATAATCTTAAATCAAATTTATCTATAAATCCTGTATTCGGAGCCAGGTATCCATAAAATGTATCATAATATCCATCTAATTCATAAACACGTATAGATTCATTAGTCCAATATTTAAGCATTTCAACTTTATCCATCATACCTTGAGAGGCAAATACTTTTGTGGCCTCGTCAACGCTTAAAAAATAAGTTGTAATGGTTTTTCTAGCATCAATTATTTCCTGCATCTTATCCTTGATTAATTGAAGGTGTCTTTTAGTTACCATGTTCTTATGCTCAAGCTCCGTATAAAGTCCCTTATTCAACGAGTGATTTATTGAAACATCTATATCGTTGTAAACCTCCTTACATGCTTTAATATATATCAAGGTCAAAGTTCTTACATAAATCCTATGCCCATCCGGGTCTTTAATATCTATATATTCTATTTTATCATTTTCTTGGTAATCTCTACTGCAAAGTCCCTTAAGTTTATTGTTCACCCTCGCTCCCAAATATTTAAAATAATCGTCTTTATGAATCCTCTTGGATACTTGGTACAATGTTTCGTCTTTATTTACTTCAACTTTATTTCCTGCTATTATCATTTTTCCTCCTATAAAATTTTTCTTTCATTTATATGGGACTTGATTTCCATTCCATTTAAGTATTCTAAGTCCTCTTCAAAGCCATTAAAAATCAACTTGTTTGCATGTAATAGTTGATATTTTTCCCTGTCTTTTCTTCCGTATTTTTTATCTCCTACAATGGGATGTCCTATTGAAGCTAAGTGAGCACGGATTTGATGAGCCCTACCTGTTTCAATTTCTACCTCAAGCCATGTAAACCCTCCTTCTGTTTTTATGGGGTGTGCATAGGTGATTATTGTTTTGGAATCTTCACTATATTCATTTGTAATTCTTACCATGTTTTTATTGTCATCTTTAATGAGGTAATCCTTTAGTTCTAAGTTTCCCTTTACAATACCGTGAACCTTTGCTATATAGAATCTTTTAATTTTTCTTTCTCTTATTGCCTTATTTGTTTGTTTTAATGCATCATAATTTTTTGCAGCAATAACAAGACCGGAAGTGTTCTTATCTAAGCGGTTGCAGACGGCAGGCTTAAATGTAAAGCTTATATTTTCTTCTTTTGCATCTAAGTAGACTTTTATTTCATCAACCAAGTTTTTCATACCTGTTTGGTCCGGTTGAGTGCTTAAGCCTATAGGTTTATTTACAACTAAAATATTATCATCTTCATAGACAGTAGAAAAACTTATATTTGTATCTTTTAATGTTTTTTTCTCCCTGAATTTTTCAATTGTATCATCAGCCAAATATAGTTTTACTACATCATCCTTTTTCAATAATGTTTCCGGCTCTGCCTTTTCATCATTTAACTTAATGTTCTTTTTTCTAATCATTTTATGTATGAATGACTGGTTAGCTTTATTCAAATATTTTTTTAAGAACCTATCTAGTCTTTGACCTTCTTCATTGTTAGTAATTCTTATTTCTTTCATATGTTCTCCATTTTGGTGTTTATATTTTGTATATTCATCTAAGATTAACAAAAAACAGCATAATTACTGTCTTCAAGTACAGGGACATTCCTATCCTCCTCTATTATACCCAAAGTTCCTTCTAAAGTATATGAATTTTGAAAAATTTACAAGTTTTTATTAAATGTGGATATTGTATACATGTCCTTTTTATGTTAAAATGGTAAGAGCGAAAAGCCAAGAGGTGACCCATGATAAAAAGAATTATTAATGCAATAAGAGACTTTATATACAATATAACTGATTACAGCCTTATAATTATCGTAATTGTGGTTATGGTAGGTATCTTAGCTTGGAGATTCGATCTCCTGTTCAGCAAGGGATTCGATAAAGAGGCGATGCCAGATTTGCCAATAATAACTGAACCAGTTGAAAAAAATCCTGAAGAACCTGGTGATGTAAAAGAGGGACCCGATAAAGAAATAACGCCGGGATTAATTGCTACCATTGTAATTCCCCAAGGTTCATTTCCATCACAAATAGGACAAATCCTATTAGACAATAATTTGATAGAAAGCAACGACGAATTTCTAACTCGATGTGTTGAACTTAACCTTGATACAAGACTACAAAGCGGTACATTTGATATAGAAGTAGGAACACCTCTAGATGATATAATTAAGATAATAGCAAAAGTTGATTAAAAACATAGAAACAGCCATGGATACTGATTGCCATGGCTGTTGTTTTTCTAAAAATTTATTTTGTATAATTTTGGGACATTCCTTAATGATTTAACCCCAGGGACTCACCCTCAATATCTCTGATTTACATAATAATCTATTACTGATTTCTTTCTTCCTTCCGTAAATACATTTTCTTTTTTTAGCACTTCTAAAAGCCACAAACTTTTGGAATGAAGCACAGCAAATTCGTAATCCTTTAATACTATTTCGTAAAGTTTACCTTCTAATAATGATGATTCCATTTTAATATAATATGATTCCACATTTTCATAATGGAGAAATCTAAGCAACCTAAAAGTTGTTTTATCTTTCTCATTGTAATAATAATCAGCTTCATTTAAATATTTGCTATAGTAGCTAATATGCTTTCCTTTATCCTTTATATCCTGTGCTACCATACGGTGGTATTTTGCCATCATATTGAAGTACTGGTAGTTGTACATTCCTTTTTCGAAGCTGTCAATACGTTGGAAGGGCTTGATGTTTTTTCCAAGCATATACTTATAACTTAGCTCCAAGTATTCCTTTTTATTTATATCTCCATTCATATGCTGGATTATAAGCATATCTCTATGTTCAAAAAACTCATCAAATATTGTTTTGTTAGGTTTAAAATAATTCATGTAATCTCTCTTTCCAATTTTTCATACATTGATTATTTTAACAGAAAAATAGCTTTTTAGCAAGAAGTAATAGCCAGGTG
>CAZTML010000170.1:0-4058 GCA_964614935.1 uncultured Clostridia bacterium
AAGAAAATATGATTTCTGCAATTACATATACACTTACAGAATTCCCAACCATTGATAAAGTATCACTCCTAGTTGATGGTCAGGCGTTATCTACTCTTTCAAATGGTTATGAAATAAGCGCTGGCTTCGAAAGAGAAAATATTAATTTATATGGGTCTGTAGGTGGTGTGAATTACACAGTTTATTACCAGGCTCCTGATACTGAAGTTTTAGGTCACTATGTACCAATAACATTTTCAGCAGCAAAAGTGGGAAATCCTGCAGTAGCTGTTGTTGAAAAATTGTTCGCTGGACCTCCAACAGATACAACTCTTAGTAACAATATACCTGTGGGTATAAATTTGCGAGACGTTAAACTTGTGGGTGATACGGCAGTAGTTAATTTAGGGGTTGAAGCAGTTAATTTGTCAGAAGAAGATTATAAGGATATGAGATCCATAGTAGTGCTTTGTTTAGAACAGTTCGAAATAAGTGATGTAGAGTTCAACATTGAAGGATTGTCCTTTGAACAGGCAGGCTTGTATTTTGAGGACACCAGTGTAAAACCGGTATTTAACCAGTATTAAAGATGCCCTAACCCCATTTTTCAGAGTCTTTTTTCTGAAAAATGGTTGGTAGGTCATTCGCAACGAAATCCCAATTTATGCGACGTAAGGAGCAAATAAATTGGTGATTGAGACTGCGGGTGTGGGGACACACGAAAAATCCGAGGAGAGAATCTCTTCGGATTTTATCTGCTTATTTTTTGTAATTTTCTCTTGCCTTAATTGCGAAGTCAGGTGTCTGTATTTTTTCATATGGGGCACCTTCTTCTATTTCACCTGCTAATTTCATTATGTCAATTAGTCTGTTGTAACCATCTTCACCAAGCACTAAATCAGGGTTCCAAGCATTTAAGTCTTTGTATTTTTGAACTATTTGTGCTAGAAAGTCAACTTCTGAGTCTGGAAATTGAGGTGCAATCACTTGAGCAACTTCCATGGCACTATGTTCATCTACCCAAACCATTGCTTCGTAAAGAGCGTTTGAAAAGCCTTGAATTATTTCAGGATTCTTTTCAATGTAAGAACCAAGTGAACTATAGCATGTATATGGAATATAACCTGCTAATCTTCCTACTGATTCAAGAACATACCCGTTTCCTTGAAGTTCAAATGTTGAAGCCAAAGGTTCAAAAAGAGTAGTGTAATCTGCTTCACCTGATGCAAATGCTCCTGCCATCATGTCAAATTGAACATCTGTTCTAACATCAAGGTCTACACCTGGTATTAAATCATTTTGTTTTAATACATACTCTAATGCCATTAAAGGCATTCCGCCTTTTCTTCCACCAAGAATTGTATGTCCCTTCAATTTATCAATAGTAAAATTGTCATCATCTTCTCTTCCAACAATAAATGAGCCATCTCTTTGAGTAAGCTGTGCAAAGTTAATTGCCGGGTCATCTCTTCCCTGAAGGTAAACATAAACGCTGGCTTCCGGCCCCATGAATGCTATGTCGGCTTCGCCGCTTACCATGGCTGCCATACATTTATCAGCACCACCACCATTGGTTAATTCAACACTGATACCTTGTTTCTCAAATAAACCCTGTTCAAGTGCAACATACTGTGGTGTGTAAAAAATTGAATGGGTTACCTCAATCAGGCGCACTTTTTGAATTTCTGCCGGTTTTTCATTACATCCGGTTAGCACCATAGATGTAATAAGCAACAAAACAATAAGTAGAGAAATAAATTTTTTCATTAAAATCCTCCCAAAATTAGTCTTACGAGTATAGTATTCAATTTGCCTTTAAAGGGTGACATAAGATAGGTATTTTATATTTATAAAACTGTGGAATAATTGTGAAAATTATGGTATATTGTTTATATGTAAAATTAAGGTATTACACTTTAAAAAATATGTAAATTTTTACGTAGGAGAACGATATGAATATATCTTTTTCAGATTTCTTGATGCAGATTTCTTCTAATCCCATGTTGCTAGTTACAACTCTTTTAACCTTGGCAGTTATCTTGGTTAATGGCTGGACAGACGCGCCAAACGCTATAGCAACATGCATTTCTACTCGTTCCATATCAGCACGATCGGCTATTCTAATGGCCGCAATCTTTAATTTTTTAGGCGTCTTTTTAATGACTATGATCAATGCAAATGTAGCGCAAACAATATATAATATGGTTGATTTTGGAGGCAATTCTAAAGATGCACTAGTTGCCTTATGTGCAGCCTTGTTTGCGATTGTAATATGGGCTACAGCTGCTTGGTGGTTTGGAATACCTACAAGTGAAAGCCATGCTCTTATAGCGGGCATATCTGGTGGTGCAATTGCTCTACACAACGGATTACAAGGAATAAATGCTAGTGAATGGATCAAGGTCTTATATGGTTTAGCTTTATCTACATTTTTAGGTTTTGTTCTGGGTTGGATTTTTGTAAAGCTAACAGAAATAATATTTAGATCTATGTCTAGGCCCAAGGCAAATGTTTTCTTTAAAGATGCACAGGTTGCCGCTGGAGCAGCTATGGCGTTTATGCATGGCGCTCAAGACGGACAAAAGTTTATGGGGGTTTTCATGCTTGGTATTTTTTTAGCTCGTGGACAAGCAGATGTTACTAGTTTTCAAATTCCTGTGTGGATGATGCTCTTATGCTCGGTGATTATGGGTCTTGGAACATCAATAGGAGGATATAGAATAATAAAATCTGTGGGGATGGATATGTGCAGACTTGAAAAGTACCAAGGTTTCTCAGCAGATATGGCAGCTGCTACTTGCTTATTAATTTCTTCAGTAGTAGGAATACCTGTAAGCACTACTCATACAAAGACTACAGCAATTATGGGTGTTGGGGCGGCAAGGAGATTATCTTCGGTTAATTGGGGTCTCGTTAAAGAAATGGTAATGACATGGATTTTGACTTTCCCCGGATGTGGAATCATTGGTTTTTTAATGGCTAAATTATTTATCATTATATTTTAATTAGAGGTGACTAATGTTTAGAAAAAATTCTTTTGATTATTACGAGGGCTTTATTAAATTAGCTGAATACAGCTATAAGGCTGCTAAACTTTTAGATGATGCCTTAAAAGATTTCAATAAAGATACCCTGCAACAAACCATGAAAATTATGCATGACATAGAACATTCAGCTGACTTAGAAGGACATGAAATAACAAAAAGGCTGATAAAAGACTTCATCACTCCTATTGAACGTGAAGATATTTTACTATTAATACATAAAATCGATGATATTACAGATTCTATTGAAGATGTACTTCTTCATATGTATATGTACAATGTTAGAGTTATAAAAGGGGATGCAATTAAGTTTTCTCAATTGATATTGATGAGCTGCCAAGAGTTAATAGGAACATTTAAGGAATTTAAAAATTTCAAGAAATCAAAAGATCTTCATGATAAAATTATTAATATTAACAGATTGGAAGAAGAAGGAGACAATTTATATACTGAAATTGTGAGAAAACTCCACTTGACTAGCGAGAATGCTATTGATATTATGTCATGGACATTTATTTACAATGGTTTTGAAAAGTGTTGTGATGCTTGCGAAGAAGTAGCAAATATTGTCGAAAGTGTAATTATGAAAAATTCGTAATATCATTATAATTGTTAAAAAATGTGTTGCAATGTAGATGAAAGATTGTTAAAATAAATTCACAGGAGGCGTATATGGATAAACATGATAAAATTTCACCAGCAGTAATAAGAAGGTTACCAAAATACTATAGGTACCTTGGAGAGTTAATTAAAGTAGGAGTGAACAAAACATCTTCACGAGAATTAAGCGAGATGACCGGTTTTTCAGCTTCTCAAATTCGACAGGATTTAAATAACTTTGGGGGATTTGGACAGCAAGGATTTGGATATGATGTTGGAAATTTGAGAAATGAAATAGCCAAAATACTGGGTCTTGACAAAAAATATAGAATCATAATTGTTGGTGCCGGTAATATAGGTCAAGCAATTGCAAATTATACAGGTTTTTACGAAGCTGACTATGAAGTAGTTGCATTATTTGACAAAAATCCAAAA
>CAZTML010000171.1:0-4054 GCA_964614935.1 uncultured Clostridia bacterium
AGCTATATTCTGCTTGCCTTTTGAGGAAGGACTTGAGCTGATTAATTCAATGCCTAATACGGAAGCCATGTGGATTTTTACCGATAAAACAGTGAAATACAGCGAAAATTTTGAAAGTCTTATTAAACATTAATCAAAGGCTTTTTATTGACACTAATTAAATAATATTATAGAATGAATAAGCAATCCTACAAGATTGCTTATTGTGTTTTAGGTGTGGGTACACACCTTTATAGACGGTCACTCGTTGGGGTTAGTTATCAAGTAATGTTCCCAAATAGGTAAAGGATATCCTATGAAAAAAGAATCAGATTTAAAAACAATCTATCCACACACTAAAGGATATATAAAGTTTTTCTTTATATCTGCTGTAGCTACAGTATTTAAAGTTGCTGCAAATTTTGCTATGCCTCAAGTTATTAGGTTTACTGTAGACTCTGTCATTGATGATGCAGCTGTGAGCAATGTAAAACCAATAATGGATGCAATTAATGCTATAGGTGGAGCCGAATTTTTAAAAGAAAACTTATGGATATTAGCTCTTGTTATATTAGTTTTAGCTATTATTACGGGTATAAGCGATTATGTGGCTAGGATAACAGCCGCTAAAGGAACGGAAGGAATCATAAAAAACATAAGAGATAAATTATTTGAACATATACAAAAACTACCTTACAGTTGGCATATTAAAAACCAAACAGGCGATATTATTCAAAGGTCCACATCAGATGTTGAGGTAGTTCGAAATTTTATAAACACTCAGTTGGTTGAAATGTTTAGAACCCTTATGTTGGTTATAATATCGCTAATTTTAATGTTTTCAATGAATTTTAATCTTACAGTGGCGGTCTTGTTGTTTATACCGGTAGTGGTTTTATATTCTACAATTTTTTACGGCATATTGGCAAAGAAGTTTTTAGTTGCAGATGAAGCTGAAGGACAACTTTTTACAACAATTCAGGAAAATTTAACAGGAGTTCGTGTTGTAAGAGCCTTCGGTAGAGAAAAGCATGAAATAGAAAAATTCTCTCAAAGAAATAATACCTACTCTGATTTATGGGTTAAACTTGGTTACCAACTAGGATATTATTGGGGTATCGGTGACTTGGTAACAGGAGCCCTTACTATGACAATCGTTATGTATGGGACTTATTACGCAGTAAATGGTGTGATTACCTTGGGAGAATTTTTGGCCTTTGTTTCTTATACAACAATGATTGCTTGGCCCCTTCGAAGCTTTGGAAGGATTTTAGGAGACCTTAGCAAAACCAAGGTTTCATTAAAAAGAATTTGTGAGATTTTAAAAGAGCATGAAGAGGCTGATAGTCCAGATTCCATAAAACCTGAGATTTTAAAAGACATTGAATTTAAAAATGTCACATATAAATATGAAGGCGACCTTCCTGTTGTAGATAATGTAAGCTTTACTATAAAGGCAGGTAGCACATTTGCCATACTAGGAGGGACCGGATCCGGAAAAACAACCCTTATGAACCTGCTAAATCGTTTGTATGACTTGCCTATTGACTTGGGGACCATAAGCATTGGTGGAGTAGATATTAGAAATATTAAAAGAGAATATTTAAGAGAAAATATTGGAATGGTACTTCAAGAACCCTTTTTGTTTTCGCGTACCATTAAAGAAAACATAGCTATAGTGGATAATAATGCTAGTGTGGATGAAATTAAAGAAGTAGCATCAATAGCCTGTGTCCATGAATCAATAGAAGAGTTCTCACAAGGGTATGATACCCTTGTGGGAGAAAGAGGTGTAACACTGTCGGGAGGACAGAAACAAAGAGTTGCGATAGCAAGGATGCTCCTTCAAAAAACACCAATTATGGTCTTTGATGACTCCTTGTCTGCGGTTGACGCTGATACTGATGCTAAAATTCGTTTGTCCCTTAAAAAGAGAAGGGGAACCTCAACAATTATTTTAATATCTCACCGAATAACTACTTTAATGGAAGCTGATGCTATTTTAGTTTTAGATAAGGGTCAAGTATCTGATATTGGGACTCATGAAGAATTAATAAATAGAGATGGAATCTATAAAGATATTTTCAATGTTCAGATGAACCTTTCGGAGGATATATAAATGAATTATTACGAGGAAGAAAGTTATAAATCCTTTAATATAAAGCCATGGTTAAAACTAGGCAGATTCTTCAAACCATATAGGAAGGATATAATCGTCATAATTATATTTATGCTTATTACAGCTATGATGGATTTGTCCATTCCTTTATTTCAGAAATATGCTGTAGATAATTTTATTGTAAAGAACACTAGTGAGGGTTTAAGTGCTTTTGCAGCTGTTTATATACTTACCTTAATTGTTATGGCAATATCTGTAACTATATTTGCACGGATGGCAATAACGGTTGAAATGTATATAGGAAAAGACTTGAGAAAGGAAATATTTGAACACTTACAAAATCTCTCAATATCATATTACAACACAACCCCTGTGGGTTACATAATGTCAAGAACTTTAAGTGACACTAATAAAATAGGAAGCATGATTGCATGGGGTATAGTTGATATATTTTGGTCTTTTGCATATGTAATAGGTGCTTTTATTGCAATGTTTATGCTGAATATAAGGTTAACTTTGATAGTGGCTCTGGTAATACCGATCATGGCCCTTATAACTGCTTATTTTCAAAATAAAATTCTCTTAACCAGCAGAAATTTAAGGAAAGTTAATTCAAAGATGACAGGAAGCTTCAATGAAGGAATAACAGGTGCTAGGACATCTAAAACCTTAGTAATTGAAGATAAAAACCTCTTAGAATTTAAGAAAATAAGTGGTCAAATGGAATCTGTTTCTATTAGCCTTGCAAGACTAAATGCCTTATATATCCCTATAATAATATTTTTTGGTTCCGTTTTAACAGCCTTGGTACTGGCAAGGGGAGGAAAGTTAGCTATGGATCAGATAATACAAATAGGGACCCTTTCTGCATTTCTTTCTTATGCAATCAATATATTTGAACCTGTTCAGCAGTTAGCTAGAACCTTTGCAGAAGTTGTATCCCTTCAGGCAAATATTGAAAGGGTTATTGATTTGCTGGAGAGGGAACCATTAATAAAGGATAGTGAAGATGTTGTAAAAGTTTACGGAGACAATATTAACCCTAAGAAGGAAAATTGGGAAGAAATAATGGGTCAAGTGGAATTTAAAAATGTTAGCTTTAAGTATCCAGATGGAGATGAAGAAGTTTTAAATAATTTCAATCTGCATATTAAAGCGGGGACAAATGTAGCTATTGTAGGAGAAACGGGGGCGGGAAAAAGCACCCTTGTTAATCTTGTCTGTAGGTTTTTCGAACCAACTGAAGGTCAAATACTTATAGATGGAAGGGATTATAGAGAAAGGTCTCAACTTTGGCTTCATTCTAACATAGGCTATGTACTGCAAAACCCACACCTATTTTCAGGAAACATTAAGGAAAATATAAGGTACGGTAAATTAGATGCTTCAGATGAAGAAGTTATTGAAGCAGCAAAAATTGTTTCAGTAGATACAATAATCGACAAGTTGGAAAACGGTTATGACACCCAGGTAGGAGAGGGTGGGGATAGGCTTTCCACTGGAGAGAAACAGTTAATTTCAATAGCTAGGGCAATATTGGCAAATCCAAAAATATTTATTTTAGACGAAGCCACATCTTCCATAGATACAAATACTGAAAGACTTATCCAAAAAGGAATTGAATACTTGCTTAAGGGAAGGACCTCCTTCATAATTGCCCACAGACTTTCTACCATCAAAAAGGCTGACATTATTTTAGTAGTAAATGATGGTAAAATTATTGAAAGAGGAACACATAAGGATTTAATAGCTAAAAAGGGCTATTACTATAATTTATATACTAAACAGTTTGAGGAAGAAAAAACATTAGAAGTGTTGAAATAATTATGATTCTTCTCCAATACTCAGGATGATAATTGAGGCAAATAATAACATTGACACTGGATTTTAAATGTGTTATTATTTTTATGCTGTGCTACATGGGGAGGTAGCGGTGCCCTGTACTTGCAATCCGCT
>CAZTML010000172.1:0-4029 GCA_964614935.1 uncultured Clostridia bacterium
ACGAGGGGAGGGTAGCAAGTAAAATGACAGAGGTAAAAGTAAGAGAAAACGAGTCTATAGATAATGCTCTTAGAAGATTTAAAAGACAATGTGCACTTACAGGTGTTATGTCAGAAGTAAGAAAAAGAGAGCATTACGAAAAGCCAAGCGTTAAACGTAAAAAAAAGGCTGAAGCGGCTCGCAGAAAGAAAAACAAAAAAGCAAGAGGATAAGAGGTGAAAGTATGCCTTTAAAAGAGAAACTCATGGAAGATTTAAAAGAATCCATGAAATCTAAAAACAAAGTCAAAAAAGATACCGTTATATTGGTTAGAGCAGCTATTAAACAAAGAGAAGTTGACGAAAGAATAGAGTTATCAGATGCTGAAATAGTAGATATAATAGCTAAGCAAGTTAAACAGAAAAAAGATTCAATTACAGACTTTGAAAAAGGCAATCGACAAGATCTTATAGATCAGACCAATGAAGAAATCAAAATACTATTAGAATATTTACCGCCTCAACTGTCAGATGAAGAGCTTGAATCAATTGTAAAAGAAGCAATTGAAAAAACAGGGGCCCAGACTAAAAAAGATATGGGTAAACTGATGGCCTTCATAATGCCTAAAGTAAAAGGCAAAGCTGATGGAAAACATGTCAATGAAATTGTGGCTAAATATATAAAGTAGTTAAAGAACCCTAAGGGGTTCTTTTTTACTTCCTTAAAAAATGGAAGTTTTGGGGACGGTTATCTTTGATTGATAATTATTATCAATCAAATTTTTATTTTTATATGGAAATAAGAGCTTAAATAAGTTATAATATAAACAAAGGTATAAAATTACTATTTGGAGGAGTATTATGAAAGTAAAAGTCTGCGTAGGTTCAAACTGTACATTATTAGGTTCAATGAATATTCTTGATCAAATTGATGATTTAAAGGATATAATGCAAGATGATTTCGAAAACTATAGTGACGAAGAATTAGAAGTTGAAGCATTAAAATGTTTAGGGTACTGTAAAGAAACAAATAACAATGTTGCACCGGTAGTAGTTATAGATGATGAGCCAATGTTCAATGCTACAAGCCAGACTGTAATGGAGAAGATTGTAAACAAACTGAGAAAATGACATAAGAAACATGGAGGAACACTTAAATGAAAGAAAGTTACGTTGACCTAATTAATATCAGGAGGCAGGTTTTTGCAAAAATTGCAAAAATGGCCTATGATGGTGTTGATTTAGGTGAATTAGAAAAAGCATCTTTTGAGATTTTGCCTGGTGAAGTAGCTACATACAGAGACAGCATATTTAGAGAAAGAGCTATAGTAGACGAAAGATTAAGGCTTACAATGGGATTAAATGCAAGACGTCCAAGTGAATACAACCGCATTACTGAAGGTATTAGTGAAGTGGATGTTGATAAAGCCAATTTTATTGAGCCTTTAATAAATGTAATTACACATGCATGTGAAGCATGCCCTACTAAAGCCTTTCTTGTTACGGATAATTGCAGGAAATGCTTAGCTCATCCCTGTACAAATGTATGCCCTACAAATGCTGTTACCATAGGAAAAGATAGAGCAATCATTGACCAAGAAAAATGTATTAAATGCGGAAGATGTAAAGAGACATGCCCTTACAGCGCAATTGTTAAATATGAGAGACCTTGTGCTGCTGCATGCGGTGTTAATGCAATAGACAGTGATTATTTAGGAAGAGCTCAAATAAACAGAGACAGATGCGTATCCTGCGGAAACTGTATTGTACAATGTCCTTATGGAGCCATTTCAGATAAGTCTCAAATTTATCAAGTTATTAAGGCTCTTAAATCAAGTGATCATATGTATGCTATTGTAGCCCCATCATTTTTAGGGCAATTCGGTCCCTTGGCAACGCCAGTACAAGTATTTGAAGGAATCAAACAACTAGGATTCGAAGATGTGGTAGAGGTAAGTTTAGGGGCCGATATTACAACCCTAAGAGAGGCTCATGAATTCCTTGAAAAAGTTCCTGAGGAGATTCCTTACATGGGAACATCTTGCTGTAATTCTTGGACTATAATGGTTGAAAAATTATTCCCAGACCAATTTGATTATATATCAGACTCTGCATCACCAATGGTTGAGACTGCAAAGTATATAAAAAATAAAGACCCTGAGGCAAAAATAACTTTCATAGGACCTTGTATATCAAAAAAGTTAGAAGCATTGAGAGACGATGTTAAGGACTATGTACATTTCGTATTAACATTTGAAGAACTAATGGGTATGTTTGTTGCCAAAGACATAGAATTATCTGAAATAGAAGTATCAAAAGAAATAGAAGATGCTTCGACCTTAGGTAGGGGTTATGCCATAGCTGGTGGGGTAGCGGAAGCGGTTAAAAAGACTGCCCATGAATTAGATCCTACAAAAGAAATTAATATAGAAGGTGCTTCAACCTTACATGAATGCGTAAAGCTAATGAGATTAGCCAAGGCAGGAAAGAAAAACGGATACCTACTAGAAGGTATGGCCTGTGCCGGAGGATGTATAGCAGGACCAGGAACATTGGCATCATTCAACAGAGTAAGAAAAGCTGTAAATGAATTTAAAAATCAAGCAGCAAGCAAATCACCCTTTGACAACAACATCATAGACGAAAACCTAAGAAATAAAAGATGACAAGGGGACGACAAGGGGACGGGGTTCCTGTTATATCCTTAAAATAATAAAATAAAAAATCAAAGCAAATAAAAGCCTATTGAAACTAATGTTTTCAACAGGCTTTTTTGGGTATTATATACATATTGAAAATATTTATATTTAGAAAGGTAGGGGTATAATGAATAATACAAAAGATATGCCAGTTTTATTTGTAGGGCACGGTTCTCCAATGAATGCTATTGAAGATAACAAATTTGTTAGGGAATGGGAGGTTCTTGCAGACAAGTTACCTAAACCAAAAGCAATATTATCAATTTCGGCTCACTGGTATACAAAAGGTACAAAGGTAATGGACGAGGAATCTCCCGAAACCATATATGATATGTACGGATTCCCTGATGCTCTTTATAAAATTGTATATGCAGCCGAGGGTGCTCCTGAACTTGCTCACAAAACAGCCAAAATGATAACAAGTCGTGTAGTTGAAATAGACAACTCTTGGGGTTATGATCACGGCACATGGTCGGTACTTCACAGAATTTATCCCAAAGCAGATATTCCCTTAATTCAGCTAAGCGTAGACAGAAATGCCTCTATGCAAGACCATTATGATCTTGGCAAGCAGCTGATTAAGCTTCGTGAAGAAGGTGTTTTAATTTTTGGAACAGGAAATGTCACTCATAATTTAAGAAAAGTCGACTGGCACACAAAAGGCGGGTATGACTGGGCTGAGGATTTCGATAATTATGTTATAGACAGTATTAAAAATGAAAACTATGATAATGTAATAGATTATAAAAAAGCAGGTCAATCAGCTGAATATGCTGTACCTATCTCCGACCATTACGCACCCCTCTTATATGTTTTAGGAGCATTAAAAGGTGGAGAAAAACTAAGAGTATTCAATGATGAATGTATTTTAGGTTCACTTTCCATGACAAGCTTTTTATTCGAATAAATCCAATCATAAAAATGAGACGACGGTATGCAATATTACGCAAAAAGCCATCTCATTTTTATTTTAAATCAAGTTATGACAAGGGGACGGGGTTAATGTTATACAACAACATATAAACAACAATATAAAAACAAAGTAATTGTCAAAAAAGGATTGACATAAGCCTTAGTTTATGGTATAAATTACCAAAAGGGTGATTGTTGCGCCAAGGGCTTCGAGGTTAAAAAGCGAGAGTGGAATATAAATATCATCATGAGGGGAATAAACCGACAAATCATATTTTTAGATTATAACTGAGTATATATCTAAAAAAATTGATATACTGAAAAAGTGGGAAGAAAATAATTGATAAAAGTCATTAGACTTTATGAAAACAACTTTATAGGAGGGATATATGAATAAATTAAACGAATTTGAAGTTATAAGGATTGCCACATTTTTGATT
>CAZTML010000173.1:0-4021 GCA_964614935.1 uncultured Clostridia bacterium
TTACATATTCTAACCATTGCTGGTCTTATTAGTTTGTCATTTACAGTATACCCTTTTTGAAGAACATCGATTATAATTCCATCATCGTATTCTTCACATTCTTCAAAGGCTACACCGTAGTGTAGATTGTGGTCAAAGGGTTTATGAAGAGCTTCAACTTCTTTTAGTCCCTTTTTATCCAGGATTCCCATAAGCTGATTGTAAACCATTACTACCCCTTCTTTGAAAGAGTCTGATTCTTGAGTATCTGCATCAATAGCTCTTTCAAGATTATCAATTACGGGAAGTAAGTCGCATATTACACCTGAAACTGCATCACCATAGGTTGTAACTTTTTCTTTTTCTGTTCTTGTTTTATAGTTTAAATGGTCTGCTTGAAGTCTTAACAATCTATTGTTAAGCGCTTCTATTTCCTCATTTTTCCTTTTTATCTCTTCGTCCTCAGTTTCATGAATTTTATCTATTTTTTCTGCTTCCTCTTTATCAAGTTCCTGTGCAGACACATCATCTTCTTTGGTATCCGTCTTTAGTGTTCCATTGTTCTCCGTTTTCGTTTCTGTTTGATTTAATTCTTGTTCAACTTCTTTTTGAACTTCATCATATTTTTTACCAAATGCCATCACTACTTCACTCCTTACTTTCTCCATTAAAGTTCTGATTTATTATTTCACTTATGGCATCTGATATAGACTTTACTGTTGAAATTACATTGTTGTAATCCATTCTTGTTGGGCCTAGCACTCCGATTTTTCCGATAAGTTTTCCATTAAATTTATAGGTCGCGGTTATGAGACTACAATCCTGCAATCTTTGACTTTTATTTTCACTGCCTATTACTACGTCGAAATCATTCGCTCCCGTATATTGCAGTAATTTAGCCACACTGTTCTTATCTTCCACAAATGAAATAAATTCTCTTGCTTTAACAACATCATTAAATTCGGGTAAATCCAATATATTTGTTATACCATCGGCGAATACATTGACATCTTCAAGTTTATATACCTCTTCCATCAAGTAAGGTAAAAGTTCCATCAATGCGTCGCTATTTGTTTCTCTGACTTGGTAAAGCTCCTTAATAATACTATCCTGAATTTTATCTATATCTTCCAATTTATAGCCATACATTTTCTCAGTAAGGGATACCGATATTCTTTCCAATTGGTCAAAAGGTATTGAGCTGTTTAATCTTAACATTACCTGTTTAACAATATTGCTCTGCAATATAATAAGTAATAATACCTTGTTTTCTGACACGGGTACTAACTGTATCCTTTTAATAACTGATTGTTTAAGCTGAGGTGCAACTACAAATGAAGTATATTTTGTAAATTGTGACAATATGCGAACTGAATTTCTAAATATTTCATCCAATTCATTTGATTTATCCTCAATTATTTCCCTAAGCTGATCCAAATTAGGATTCTTTGATTTTTGAACTTTTTTCCACAAATCATCAACATAATATCTGTATGCCTTGTCTGTGGGAATTCGTCCTGCTGAAGTGTGAGGTTGAACCAAAAAACCCATTTCTTCCAAATCAGACATTTCATTTCTGATGGTTGCAGGGCTAACTCCAAGTTCATATTTTTTTGAAATTGTCCTGGAGCCGACTGCTTCGGCATTGTCAATGTAGCTGGAGATTATGGCTTTCAAAATCTTAACCTTTCTCTTGTCCAAAGACATTTTCTCACTCCTTTTCTTTGTTAGCACTCTCCTGGGTTGAGTGCTAACCTCATAATATAAAGATACTACTTTTGATTGAATTTGTCAATAGTTTAAATGCAAAATTTTTGATTGTCATTCTATAGAAATTGTGAAAAGACATAATTTGATATATCCATTCCCCTTTTAGTCAGCCAAATTGCATCTTCATCTAATTCAATCAAATTATTTTTTGTTAGATTGTCTATTTGTTCATTATATGCTTCTTTGAAATCTATTGAAAATTTCTTCTTAAAATCTATAAACTTAAGCCCCTCAGTCAGCCTTAATCGAAGCATTATATACTCAAAAATAAGATCCTCTTTATTCATAACTTCTTGGATATTTCTCTCAAAGATTCCATCTTCATCTCCATTTAATATGTATTCTGTTAAATCCGAAGGATTCTTGAATCTGATCTTACCTAAAAAAGAATGGGCAGAAGGGCCAATTCCAATATACTCATCTTGATTCCAGTATTTCAAATTGTGTCTGCATTCATAACCTTTCATTGCGTAGTTTGAAATTTCGTATTGCTTTAAATTATGTTTCTCCATAATCTGTCTGCCTGCATAATACATATCCCTTTCAATATCTTCGTCAGGCATAATTATTTCCTTACTTTGTTCCAATGAATACATAGGGGTACCTTTTTCCAACTTTAAGGAATAAAAGGAAATGTGTTTGATATCTTTATTTACTAATTGATTAATCGTGTCATTTATATCATCAATAGTTTGTCCGGGAATATTAAACATAACATCTACATTGATATTGTCAAAGCCAAAAGACTTAGATCTGTCTATTGCTTCTAAGGCTTCCTTTGAATTATGAATCCTACCTATGTTTTTTAATATAGAATCATTTAATGATTGAATTCCTATGCTGAGTCGATTTATTCCAATCTCCCTGTAAGTCTTTAAATTATCATTCAAAGAGTTAGGGTTTGCCTCCATGCTTATTTCACAATCATCTTCCACTGTAAATATATTTCTAATTGTGCTTATTAGATTTTCTAAATTCTGGGGATTAATAATAGAAGGTGTTCCACCTCCTATAAATATGCTGTCTACTACAAATTTACTAGCCAAGTTGCTATAGCTTTTTATTTCATTTACAGCTGCCTGAATATATGTATGTTCTTGTATTTCATTCCATGTAACCGAATAAAAATCACAGTAGCCGCACTTCTTAGTACAAAATGGTATATGTATATAAATTCCTAATTTCTTTTTCATAATTACCTCTCATTAGGAACTTCAGGGACGGACCTTGAAATTCCATTTAATTTTTGTATGTCCTCTTAAGCAAGGGTATTTAGTATCTAAACATTAGTCATCTCTAGGCACATTTATTGATTAAAGCTTGACATGTGTAATTTCTCTATACCATTTCATCACGGGCATACATAACCACTGACGCTGTCACAACACCTGCTGTTTCAGTCCTTAGAATTCTTTTGCCTAAGGTTACAATATGTGCGCCAATTTCTTGAAGCATTTGAATTTCCTTAATGTCAAAACCCCCTTCAGGACCTATTACTATGTAATAATTTTCTTTTGGCTCAATTAAAATATCCTTTAATAACTTAATATCCTCCAATTCATAAGGAACTATTAACTCTGCATCTTCGGCCTTTATTCTTTCAACTAGCTCTTTCAGGGTCATAATTGGTTCCACTAATGGAATGATACTTCTTTTGCTTTGCTTAGCAGATTCTTTAGCAATTTTCTGCCACCTATCAAGCTTCTTCTGCTCCCTGCCTTTTTCATTAAGTTTTACAACAGTTCTTTCTGTTATTAAGGGAATGAAACTTTTAACCCCAAGCTCTACATTTTGCTGTATGATTGTTTCCATTTTAGTTTGCTTAGGTATTCCCTGACATAGAGTTATATTTATTGTTGTTTCATTATTAGTCATGATTTCTTCATTCAGACTACAGATTATTTCTTCATTATTAATTGCTTCTATTTCTGCAATGTATTCCTTGCTTTCGGTCACAACAGAAATTTTATCCCCGATCTGTGCCCTAAGAATGGTTTTTAAATGCTTAGCGTCTCCCCCTTCTACTTTAACCTTATTATTTTTAATTTGATCATCAGCACTAAAATATCTGAACATTATTGGCCTCCTAGCTTCGCTGTAACTGACACCCAATCTTCACTGTGGTTTACTTCTATTATTTGGAATCCTAAGCTTTCAAAATTATCAATAACATCCTGTAAATACTTTTCTATTATTCCTGAGGCTATAAGCAAACCACCTTTTTTCAAAAACTTTGGAAATGTTTCACTCATTCCCATGATAATTTGTGCAA
>CAZTML010000174.1:0-4015 GCA_964614935.1 uncultured Clostridia bacterium
TTGAGCTATCCAATGCTATGTATGGAGTAGACTACGATTTTGCAGAGAATTATCCACTAGATGAATCTTTTCATGATATTGATTTTATAAATTGGGCTGAAGTAAGCAAGTTAAACTTATCTGAAAAAAGCAAAGAAAGAAACTTTGAAAGAATAAATGCTATAAAAGACAGAAAGGATAGTAACAAGGAATCAACCATTGAAAAACTTAATAAGCTTAAAGATAAGGTGGCAAAAAATCATGTAAATAAGCTACAAGATAAAGTAGGGGATAAGAAGAAGGATAGGGAGATATAAGGACAGTGGCATAAGCAACTACTGGATATGGGCAGGCTTCGGTCTGCCCTATTTTTTGTTAAAGATGTTTGTGAAAGCAAACTAAAGATTGAGTAAATGAACTCTATCTGATATAATTTAAGATGGATTAATGGAAAAGTTGTAAACCTTTATATGGAGGTATTTCTATGAAATTTAGTTATAAACCACTATGGAAGCTGATGATAGATAGAGATATTAAGAATTCAGACCTCATTAAAGCAGCAGATATAAGTAAAAGCACATTTTATAAGTTGAAAAATAATGAAAATGTCACCACAGATATATTGTTGAAAATATGTACAGTATTACAATGTGATATTTCTGAAATAATGGAATGTGTAGAAGAGTGATTATTTAATGCAATAAAAATTGAGATGAAAAAAGTGATGGATTATTTAGATGTTATGGAGTGTGTTGAAGATGAACAATGAAAAAATTAATAATAAACTTAATGTAATAGATTTGTTTTCAGGAGCTGGGGGGCTATCAAAAGGTTTTATTGATGCCGGATATGATGTAATTGCAGGGATAGATAACGATGAAATAGCTTTAGAAACTTTTGTAGCTAATCATAACGGCGCAGTTGGACTTAATTTAGACCTTAGTGATCCTAAATCATATGATGAGATTAAAAAAACCATCGGCAATAAGGATGTTGATGTAATCATAGCAGGACCACCCTGCCAAGGATTTTCTTTAACAGGACCTAGAAATTTTGATGACAAAAGAAATAAATTATATTTAGCTGTTATAGATACTGTCAAAAAATTTAATCCTAAGGCTTTTATTATTGAGAATGTTCCAGGAATGGCAACACTTTATAAAGGTGAAATAAAAGAAGAAATTTTAAAAAGATTGAGAACTCTGGGCTATAATGTTGAGTGTAAAGTTTTATTAGCAGCGGACTATGGTGTTCCTCAAATGAGAAGAAGGCTTATATTTATGGGAATTAGGGAAGATATAGGGGAACCTAGGTTTCCTACTCCTATATTAACACAAGAAGAGTATGTAACTTGTAGAGAAGCAATAGGTGACTTGCCAACAAGAATTAATGGAATTGGTGAAAATATCGATAAGTATGATAAAGAACCTAACAGTGATTATCAAAAATTGATGCGTGGTAGTAACACTGTATTATATAATCATGTTGGAACTAATCATACAAAATTAGTAATTGATACGATTGCTTTAGTACCAGAGGGTGGTAATCATAAAGATTTACCAGAAGGTTGGGGAGAGAGTAGAAAATTTAATGAGGCTTGGACTAGATATCATGGAGATAAACCATCAAAGACTATAGATACAGGGCATAGAAATCATTTTCATTATGAATTTAATCGTGTTCCAACTGTAAGAGAAAACGCAAGACTACAATCCTTTCCTGATGATTTTGAATTTAAAGGATCTAAGACAAGGCAATATCGCCAAGTAGGAAATGCAGTTCCTCCCCTATTGGGATTGGCATTAGCAAAAGAAATAGAGGCAATTATAGAGGTGAAAAATGAATAAACTTAACACTATTGATTTATTTGCAGGTTGTGGGGGTTTGGTTGAAGGTTTTGAAAAAACTCAAAAATATAATACACTAGCTGCGATTGAATGGGAAAAAGCTCCAAGTGAAAACTTATTGAGGAGACTTAAAGACAAATGGGGTTATAAAAATGCTGAGGAAATTGTACTAAGATTTGATATTCAAAGGACGGAAGAACTCTTTAAAGGGTGGCAAGATGATGAGTATGGTTCAAGTGAAGGTTTAGATAAGTTAGTAAGTAAACATGGTAAGGTTGACTTAATTATTGGTGGGCCACCATGTCAGGCTTATTCAATAGCTGGCAGAGTAAGTGATGAAAATGGAATGAAAAATGATTATAGGAATTATTTATTTGAAAGTTATTTAGAAGTTGTTAGGCGATATACTCCCAAAATATTTGTATTTGAGAATGTACCAGGATTATTAAGTGCAAGACCTGGAAATGGGAAGATAAATATAATAGAGACTATAAAAAAACAGTTTGAAGACAGTGGTTATCATATAATTGAAGATTTAAATAAAGCTTTAATTGATTTTACAGAATATGGAGTTCCACAGAATAGAAAAAGATTGATCATTGTAGGGTTGAATAAAAAACATTTTGGTAAAAACAGATGTGAAGCTTTGCTAAATAAATTTTACGAGTGTATTTTGCCTTCTTACAAAGAAGAGAAGATGACGGTTCAAGAAGCTATTGGAGATCTGCCTAAGCTATATCCAGTAAAAGAAGATATTAAGATTAACCGTACTAGGACTTCCTATTCATTGCCAGAGCCATGGGTAGAAAATCATGTGTCTAGATGGCATAGCGAAAGAGATAAAAAGATTTTCAAGTTATTAACTAAAGATATAGAAGAAGAAGAGTTTAAATATGAATCAGTAGAGTCTTTAAAACAACTATATTATAAAGTCACAGGCAGAAAAAGCAATGTGCATAAGTATTATGTAATAAGATGGGATAAACAAAGTAATTTGATTCCTGCTCATTTATATAAGGACGGATTAAGACATATACATCCAGATTCAGAACAGAGTAGAACTATAACTGTACGAGAAGCGGCAAGGTTGCAGACTTTTCCAGATGATTATATATTTTATGGCAGCAATACTAATACATATAAAATGATTGGGAATGCAGTTCCACCAAAATTTGCGGGAAAATTAGCTTTAGCATTATACAAATTTTATAATCAATACTTAGAAGGAGGTAAATGATGGCATATACAGCAAAAAATGCAGTTGAAACTTTTTTAGGTTATATAAATAAAAAGTCAAATGAAATTCAGTATATTCCTGACACAAGTAAAAGAGGTATTTTGTTAGAAAGTGCTAGTGAAAAAGTTGTTATTTTTGTTTATCCAATAAGTCATAAAGCAGACGATTCAAAAAATTTTTTTGATACACGAGATAGTGGGGCTAGAGAACGTGGAGTAGCTTGGAATTATTCTATTGAAAATGATTTAAAGTACTTTTGCATTGCTGTTCATGATGAGGTAGATAGATATAAGAACTATATATTTAGTTTAGAAAGCAATGAAAGTATTGTAGCGACAGTTTCAGGAACTATAGATGGAAAGAGGAGTGGACCAGGTACTCAGGTGGTAATACCAAATGATTTTGCTCCTAAAGGAGATATTGAAAGAATTAAAAGCAGGAATGATTTTTTTATTACAGCCGTTAGAAAAGACAAATTCTATGAATATATAAAGATTTTTGATAATAGGCCATATACTCATGAATATGATTTGGGTATATTAGAGAATAACAAAATACAGGATGAAGAAAAGGAAAAAAAATATTTAGATGAAGACTATAGAAAATATCTGAGAAATATTAAGGGATTAATGGAAGATATTATAGATGAATATGTCAATGTTTTAAGCTTGAATTCGCTAAAAAATCTTTCGGAACTTGATTCAGAGATGGATATTTATAAAATAACAGATATAAATGCATTTATAAAGGTTTTAAAAGAAATAAGAGAATCAGATAATTTTAATGAAATCAATGAAGTAAACAATGGAAACTTAAATGAATCATTAATAGCATTTGGTGATTTTTTGATATGGAGATGTAAGCCTCATCAGAGGATATTTTTTGGAGCTCCAGGAACTGGGAAAAGCTTCAAATTAAATAAAGAAGCTGAGGAACACTTTGGAAGTAATTA
>CAZTML010000175.1:0-3986 GCA_964614935.1 uncultured Clostridia bacterium
AATACGGTCCTACGCTTGAGTTTAGACTATTAGAAAGCTCTAATGCTTCAAGCTGGGCACGTAGACTTGATAAAAAATAAAAATTGATAGGAATACTTAAATAGGCTAGAGTCCTCTTTATGATGATGTTTTTTTATTGGAGGAATAATTTTTGCATAACATACAAATCCTATATTAGAAAGATATGGTTTTTTCATTTAAAATTATTTTAAAATATAAAATCTTAAGGAGAAGAGAATGAATCTTAAAATTAAACGTTCATTAATATTTATATTAATAATTGGAATGGTTTTGTCCCTGGCTGCTTGCCAAAACGAACCAGAAGAGCAGGAAGAAGACAAAGGACTATTTAAGGCAGGCACATATGTAGGAGAAGGTAAGGGATTAAACGGTCCAATAAAAGTTGAAGTAACTGTAACTGATAATGAAATAACAGAAGTTAAGGTGCTAGAACATAAGGAAACGCCTGGAGTCAGTGATTTAGCCATGGAGAATGTACCTGCGAGCATAGTGGAAGGACAGGGATTAGGGATCGATATAGTAGCAGGTGCTACTTGGTCCAGTAATGGTATAATAGAAGCTGCTACAAAAGCATTAGAACAAGCTGGAGCAGATATTGCGGCATTAAAGACATTACCTGTTAAACAAGAAAAAGAAAAAACTACAACTGAAAAGGAAACTGATGTAGTTGTAATAGGTGCAGGTGGAGCTGGTTTAGCTTCTGCAGTATCAGCTAATGAAAATGGTGCAAGTGTAATTGTATTAGAAAAAATGCCAAAAGCCGGTGGTAATACTATTATATCAGGAGCTTCTTACAATGCTGTTGACCCAAAAAGGCAGACACCACAAGGGATTGAAGATTCTATTGAAAAACATTATACTCAAACTTATGAGGGCGGAGATAAAAAAGCAAATCCTGATTTAGTTAAAGTGTTAGTTGAAAATGCATATCCAACTATAGAATGGCTTGAGAGTATGGGAATGGAGTTTAAACCAGAAATTCATACAGTTCTTGGTGGAATGTGGCCTAGAGCCCATGCACCGGTTAAACCTTTGGGGACTGGATTTATAGACACTTTTATGAACTATATAGATGAACATAATGATCAAATGGAAGTTTTGTTTAACACCAAAGCTATTGAAATAATTATGGAAAATGGCAAAGCAGTAGGTGTAAAAGCCGATGGTCCTGAAGGGGATGTTATTATAAGGGCAAATGCTGTAGTTGTAGCATCTGGCGGTTTTGGAAATAGTATTGAAATGAGAAATGAATATAATACTCAGTGGCCAGATTTAACAAATTTAAAATCAACTAACCACCCCGGAGCAACTGGAGACGGTATAGCAATGACTAAAGCAGTTGGGGCTAATCTCGTTGGAATGGAATATATTCAGCTCTTGCCAATGGGAGATCCCAATACCGGAAGCTTAAGTGGCAATATTGAACAATCTGTTGAAAATAGAATATTTGTTAATAAAGATGGAAATAGGTTCGTTGATGAAGGTGCTCGAAGAGATGTAATGACTAAAGGGTTGTTTGAACAAGAAGACGCATTCATGTGGGTTGTTTTGGACAGCCAAAATTATCCTACGGGAGATGAAAAAAATCACTTCAATGAAAGTATAAATGAATTAGTAGATGCAGGCAGAGCATATAAGGCTGACACATTAGAAGATTTAGCTAACCAAATTGGAGTTGACCCTAATAATTTAGTAAAAGCGGTTGAAGATTTCAATGCTCATGTTGACAGCAAAGAAGCTGACGAATTTGGCAGAACATTGTATCAGTGGAAAATAGATAAAGCTCCATATTATGCGGGAGCAAGAGTTCCAACAGTTCACCATACAATGGGTGGTATTGAAATAAATACTGAAGCTGAAGTTATAGATACTAAAGGAAATATAATCCCCGGCTTATATGCAGCAGGGGAAGTAACCGGTGGAATCCATGGCTCTAATCGTTTAGGTGGAAATGCATTGGCAGACATCAATGTATTTGGAAGAATTTCAGGTAAAAATGCAGCTGCATTTAAATAAGAGTTAAATAATTATAGTGTAAGAAAAACTGTCCTCTTTATGATGATCTCATAAAGAGGATTTTTAACTTTGATTTAAATCAAAGTTTAAGGGATAGGAATAGGGTATAATATTAGGAGCAGGATTAAATAAAATAAGCTTAATTAAGACAAATATTATGGTATATGAATTACAAATCTTGTTAAATAATGAAAAGATGTTATAATATATTAGTCACCCCTAAGTATATAAACAGATGAGGTGCAATTTTAAATGGACAAGGAAAGAAAATATATATGAAGGAACAATTACTTAGTATAAGAAATATTAATAAATTTTTTGGCAAGTCACATATTTTAAAGGATGTATCATTAGATATAAGGGATGGGGAATTTTTAACCCTTTTAGGTCCATCCGGCTGTGGGAAAACAACCATACTTAGATGTATAGCTGGGCTCGAATCTATTGATTCTGGAGATATTTTGTTAGATGGGGAGTCGATTAAAGATTTAGCACCTAATAAAAGAAATGTTAATACAGTTTTTCAAAACTATGCCCTATTTCCTCATTTGAATGTGTATGACAATGTAGCATATGGTCCAAGAATAAAAAAGTCTATGAGTGAAGATGAGATTAAGGAAAGGGTAAGCGAGATGTTAGAATTAGTCCAAATGAGCGGCTATGAAAAGAGAATGACTCATCAGTTGTCAGGTGGACAAAGGCAAAGAATCGCTATAGCCAGGGCCTTGATTAATAAGCCGGATATATTGCTTTTAGATGAACCCTTGGGGGCTTTGGATTTAAAGCTTAGGAAATATATGCAAACAGAGCTTGCACAACTTCAAAAAATGACTAAAACTACTTTTATATACGTAACCCATGATCAAGAAGAAGCCCTAAATATGTCTGACCGCATAGTGGTCATAAATGAAGGTGTAATTCAGCAAGTGGGGACTCCTAGAGATGTATACAATAATTCTAATAATCTCTTTGTTGCAGACTTTATAGGGGATAGGAATATTAAAGAAGTTAAAGTTGTAGATAAGAAAGATGGTTTTTGTAGTGTGAAATTAGGTAGCTCTGTTATCAATATAAAGGCCGATAGAGCTATGGTAGACCCAGATAAATGCAGAGGTACAGGAACAGCTATATTAGCTATACACATGGATAAAATGAAAATATCTTATAATCAAGTTCCCAATAGTTTGCATGGCCAAATAACATTCGTTCATTATGCGGGTTCTCAAATTAGAACAGATGTAGATGTAGACGGGGAGACAATAACTGTTATTGAGTACCAAAATGATTATGATTCTTATAAGATAGGGGATAAGGTATATGTTTCTTGGGAAGAAAATGGCGCCTTATTACTACCAAAGGAAGAGAACTAATGGAAAGGGGTAGAAAATGAAGAAGTTTAAACAAAATTTACCTGCACTTCCGGTATTGGTGTATTTATCAGTATTAGTTGGTATACCTCTATTACTTGTTGTTGGTTTAAGTTTTTTATCCAGAGATAGCCTGGGTAATATAGTTTTTGAGTTTACCTTAGATAATTATAAGAAGATGGTTGACCCTATATATTTAAGGGTTTTCCTTAACTCATTTTCATTGGCAACTTTTACCGGATTAATTACTTTGTTGATTGGATATCCGGTTGCGTACTTTACTGCAAGCCTTGAGCCAAAAAAGCGGTCTTTTGTTATCCTCTTAATTATGTTGCCATTTTGGATTTCAAGTTTACTTAGGACTTATGGGTGGACTATACTTTTAGGAAAAGACGGGCTTATTAACAATATTCTTATGTTTTTTAATATTATTGATAAACCATTAAATATGATGTATAAATTTGCTACTGTTTTAACTGGTACAGCATATATGTTAATACCCTTTATGATTATTTCCATATATAATTCAGTTGATAAGCTTGACAGGTCTTTATTGGAAGCTTCTTATGACCTTGGAGGCGG
>CAZTML010000176.1:0-3985 GCA_964614935.1 uncultured Clostridia bacterium
ATTTTGCTTGACAGTGAATTTTACCTTATTCTTATATGTTTGTCAATAGTTTTTTAAAAAATTTTAAGGGTTTTTAAAAAATTAGTAGGTTTAGGACATAAAAAAAACCGCAAAATAAATTTGCGGAATAAAAACTTAGTTTTTATGCATTTTCTTTTACAATTACCTTATATTTTTCAAGTTCTGATTCTGAACAATATATGAAATGTTCAGGCTCTATTTCATGCATAGATGGCTTTTCTATAGAGTAATCATGATCCTTAGCAGGGTTGTAATCAATCCTTTTTCTAGTTCTTTCAGTAATTGGGTTTGGTTGCGGTATTGCAGAAAGCAAAGCTCTTGTATAAGGGTGTAATGGTTTACTGTATAAATCGTCTCCCTTAGCTACCTCTACAAGTTTTCCATAATACATAACCCCAACTCTATCTGAAAAATACTTTACTACTGATAAATCATGGGCAATGAATAAAATAGTCAAACCTAATTCTTCCTTAAGGTCATTAAGCAAATTTATAACTTGTGCTTGTATGGATACATCTAGTGCAGAAACTGGTTCGTCGGCAATTATAAATTTTGGTCTAGTTATAACTGCTCTGGCAACTCCTATACGCTGCCTTTGCCCCCCTGAAAACTCGTGGGGATATCTCCCGGCATGCTCTGCTGTAAGACCTACCCTTAAAAGCATGTCAACTACTCTTTCACTTATTTCTTTCTCATCTCTAACTCCCCTAACTCTCAGACCTTCACCTATAATTTCTTCAACTGTCATTCGAGGATTTAAAGACTCAATTGGGTCTTGAAATATCATAGCTATATTATCAGTAAGATATCTTCTAAGTTCTGATGTCATTTTCCCACTTATGTCATTGCCGTCAAAAGTTATTTTACCTGATGTAGGGTCATAAAGCCTAATTATAGTACGACCGGTAGTTGTTTTACCACATCCAGATTCTCCAACTAATCCAAAAGTTTCAGCAGGCCGAATTCCAAAACTTACATCGTCTACTGCCTTAACCTGAAGTTTGTTACTACCCCTACCGCTAGTGAAATATTGACATAGGTTTTCTACATTAAGTAAATAATCTTTACTATTCATTTGCGGCCTCTCCTTTCATTCTATCGATTCTTGCCTTAAGGACATCCGGTAACTCAACTTTTGGTGCCTTAGGATGCAATAGCCATGTTGCTGCAACATGTGTATCCGATAGTTTAAAATATGGTGGCTCCTCTTCATAATCTATCTGCATAGCATATAGATTTCTTGCAGCAAAGGCATCTCCCTTTGGAGGATATATCATATTCGGAGGTGTTCCGGGAATCGCTAAAAGTCTCTCTTTTGTTTCTAAGTCGGGCATAGAGCTTAACAAAGCCCATGTATAAGGATGAGCAGGCTCAAAAAATATTTCTTCATTTGTTCCTTTTTCTACAATTTTACCTGCATACATTACATTGACTCTATCAGCTATATTAGCTACCACGCCCAAATCATGAGTTATAAATATAACAGAGAGATTTCGTTCTTCTTTAATTTTATTTATAAGTTCAAGTATTTTCGCCTGAACAGTAACGTCCAATGCTGTTGTAGGCTCATCACATATAAGTATTTCCGGCTCTCCTGCAAGGGCAATAGCTATAACAACTCTTTGTCTCATTCCCCCTGAAAATTGGAATGGATATTGATTAATTCGGCGTTTTGCATCGGGTATACCAACTGATTCCATCAATTCAAGGGCTCTTTTATAAGCATCTTCTTTTGACATTTTCTTTGATAGCCTTAATACTTCAGTAATTTGTTTTCCAACCTTCATTATTGGATTAAGAGCAGATAGTGGGTCTTGAAAAATCAATCCGATACGATGGCCTCGTATTTTATGAAAGTCCTCTTCCTTTATTTTTGTTAAATCCATTCCATCATAAAGTATCTCACCTGATTCTATAATTGCATTTTTCGGCAAAATCCCCATAATGGACTTTATACTAACAGATTTACCTGAACCAGACTCTCCAACAATGGCAACTGTTTCACCTCTGCGCAAATCAAAAGAAATGTCTCGAACTGCTTTTACAGTACCTTCATTTACACGGAAACTGATGGCAAGATCTTTTACTTCCAATACTATGTCATTTTTATTTGCTGTCATCTTACTCTCCTCCTCTTTGTGTTGGATCCAAGGCGTCTCTCAAACCATTTGCAAAAAGGTTGAAGGATATCATAAGTACCGATATGAGAACCGCAGGGAATAAGGTCTGATATGGATACTGTAGAAGGTATTTTTGAGCATCAGATAGCAAAACTCCTATAGAAGGTTCCGGCGGTTGTAATCCTAGACCAATATATGCAAGGAATGATTCCGAGAAAATTGCACCGGGTATTGCTATCATGGAACGGGTAATAAGGGGGCCTATAGCATTTGGGAGTATGTGTCTAAATATTAGTAACTTATCAGGAACTCCCAATGTTCTTGCTGCAAGTACGTACTCTCTTCCTTTATATCTATAAAACTGCGTTCTTGTAAGTCTTGCCGTTCCAATCCACCCTGTGATAGTTAAGGCAAATATTATAGATATAATTCCTGTACCAAACATCAGAATAAACAACATAACTACAACAAGATAGGGTATACCATCAAGTATTTCAGCTATTCGCATCATTATATTATCTACTCTTCCTCCATAGTATCCTGCTATGGAACCATAAATAACTCCTATAATAACATTGGCTGTAACAGATATCACTGCTATAACAAGGGAGATTCTTACACCTCTAAACAACCTCGTAAACAAATCTCTTCCAAGGTAGTCGGAGCCAAACCAATAGTAAATATCTTCTGCGTCCTTATATGCATAGTAGTTAACTAGTACATCTGCAACCTCAACACCTTGTAGTGTTCTTACATTAGTAATTTTTACGATGGATTCAGGCGGAAACTGTTCAGGGTCATTTATACTTGTCATCCTTCTGTTTGTTATCAACCTTGTACCATCAGCTATTCCATAATCCTCTAATATAGGTATTCTTGGAGGCATATCTCTAAGTTGAATATTTTGCTCATTAAAACCGAATTTATTAAATGATGGTCCTACAATAGCAAGCATGACTACTATTGCAATCAACCAGAAGGCAACTATAGAAGCTTTATTCCTTTTGAATCGAATAAATGCATCCTTGAAATAACCCGTTGGTTCAGTCTTGAATTCTTCATCATGAATTACATTGGCTGCAACATTTTTAAATTGTGATTCAGGTATATTAAGTATATTCTCTGGTATATTTTGTAAGTCTACAATCATTTTATACCTCCCATACGTATTCTCGGGTCAAGTACTCCATAAAGCAAGTCCATTAATAGAATTGTTATTAATGAAATGGCAGAATAGAATATTAACAATGCTATAGTAAGAGGGTGATCTCCTGCATTGATGGATCGTATAAGCATTCCACCCATACCAGGTATAGAAAAAATACTCTCTATGATCAGAGAACCACCCATTATACCTGTAAACATAGGTACAATAACGTTAACTAAGGGTATACAAGAATTTCTAAATGCATGTCTCACTATTGCCTGAGTTTGTGTGAGACCTTTTGTTCTTGCTAATAGTAAGTATTCTGAGCTCATAGTTTCTATAAGCTCTCCTCTTAGATATCTGGTAACCGTTGCAATTGGTCCTAATCCCAATGCAATTACAGGTAATGCGACTGAGATTAAAATGTCTCTGGCAGATGTAGCTGCTGGATTATACAAAGTTGGTAAGAGTTTATATTTAAAAGTTAAGGTATATTGTAAAAGCGAAGCAAATACAAAAGATGGTACTGATATAAATACTACAACTAAAAAAGATATAATGTGGTCAGGTAATTTATTTTTCTTCAATGCCGCAACTGTTCCAGCTAAAATACCCAGTGGTAATGAAATGAAAAGTGAAAGCACATTAATTAGCATTGTTATGGGTACCCTGCTTCTTATAAGTTCAAAAACAGGCA
>CAZTML010000177.1:0-3955 GCA_964614935.1 uncultured Clostridia bacterium
TAGATTAGCCTAATTTTGAATAGAGAACCCCTTTGTACTAGAATCCCATAACTCTTTATAATATGGACATCTCTCAATTAAAACTTCGTGTTGTCCGTCATCTAAAATCTTTCCACCTTGCATTACAATAATTCTATCGCAAAATCTTATAGACATAAGTCGGTGAGTAATTATTATGGCGGTTTTGTTCTTACAAATATCTTCAAATAATTTATAAATTTCATATTCTTGTACTGGATCAATTGCTGATGTAGGCTCGTCTAGTATAACAAAATTTCTATCCCTAAATAGTGCACGTGCTATAGCAATTCTTTGCCATTCTCCCCCAGAAAAATCAATTCCTCCGAATTCTTTCGCACATATTGTATCTAGTCCATCTTCCAACTTCTTTTTTTTAAGTTCAAGACCAGCTTTTCTAATCAAATCCAAGACTTTTTCATTATCACATTTTTCGCTTGGTTCGCTTAAACAAATATTGTTTTTTATACTTATTTTATATTTGTTAATTTTTTGAAAAACAGAAGTCGCTGGGATAGCAAGGTACTTATCTGACTCATATTTTTCCCCGTCTAAATATATCTCCCCTGAATCAGGTTTATATAACCCCAGTAGAATCTTTGATAATGTTGATTTACCACTACCGTTTAACCCCACAATACCTATCTTTTCATTTTTCTTAATGGCAAAACTTATGTTTTCAATAGCAAATGCATTTGAATTTGGATATTTAAATGAAACATTCTTTAATTTGATTTCATCAAATATTAATTTTTTTTCCTCTTTTTTTTCAATTTCTCTTCGATTTAAAAAATCTATTAAACTCTTAAGTTTAGGTTGGTTGGTTGCATATTGGCCTAATCTTTTTATAAATAGCTCCTCCAAAAGCAAATAGATATCATCAAGGGCGGCAAATACGGCACCAAAAGCACCTATGGATATTTCTCTTTTTATTACAGAGATAATAAGTAAGGTGATTGCAAGCAAATAACCTATCATAGTTATGAATTTCGAACCACAATCAATTCTAAAATTCTTTTTCATAGCAGATATGGTATGATGATTAAATGATTCTCTCACATTATTAAATAAGGCTTTGAAGAAATCAAAGGCTCTTAGCGTTCGAGTTTCTTTAATATATTCATACTTAGTAATATAATCGAAATATTCATCTTTTTCCCTCACTGTTTTTGATATCTCTTCTTCCAAGTGTGAGTATACTTTCTTTTTTAACTTATTCGTTGCAATAACTGGAATAAACATAAATACAATAATGATTAAAAGCATCGGTTTAAGTTTAAATATATATTTGGAAATCACAAAAAAATATGGAATATACAAGGTAAAAATATCCATAATTACATGAAGTTGGTTTCTTCCAATAGTTGCGCCTTCCAAAGATTTTCTGAAAAAATTTAGTTCATTTTCATCCTCATAAGCTATAGGTTCAATTTTAACGTGCTTTATATTGTACTTACTCAAAAAATACTTACTTGACATTCGGTAATATTTTCCACCGAAATAATTCGACATTACAGAACATGCTTCGCTTATTATTTTAATTGTTGCAAGAATTAAAATAGATATCATAAGTTCATTGAGGTTTTCACCAACTACTGCAAAACCATGAACATTCTCAAATACCTTTTGAATTTGGATGGTAAACAACCCCATTAATATCCCAGTTACAGTAGCAAATGCATATTGTACGAAAAAACTAAAGGGAGATACTTTTATTACTTCAATAAAGATTTTAAATAGATTGTATTTCTTTTTCTTCATCGTACCAACTCCTCTGTTTCTCATACATTTTATAGTACAAACCTCTTAAATTCATAAGTTCTTTGTGACTTCCGACCTCTTTCAAATTTCCTTCGTCCAAAACCAAAATCACATCCTGATTTTCCGTATTTCCCAGTCTATGAGTGATTACAATGGTGGTTTTATCTATGAACACATCATTGTATAATTCATAAAGTTTTTTCTCGCTTATCGGATCGAGAGCTGCTGTAGGTTCATCTAAAATATATATATCTGCATCGTGCATTAACGAACGTGCAATCGCTAGTTTCTGGGACTCCCCACCAGAAAAATCAACTCCGTTTTCTCTAATCTTACCTAAATTAGTATTTAATCCATATTCAGTGCTTTTAACTTTTTCTTCAAGATTAAGTTTTTCTAAAATATCAAATATCTCCTTGTCTTCAACGTTTGAAAGCTCAAATCTCTCACTTAAATCTAGGTTCTTATTTCCAATTTTGATATTATCCCTTATGGATAATTGATACTTTATATAATCCTGGTACACAATTGAGAAAGTCTTGTAAATCTCGTCTCTGCTGAGACAGCGAATGTTAAAATCATTTAAATATATTTCGCCAGTATAGTCTCTATATAAACCTGTCATAAGTTTCACAATTGATGATTTCCCCGCTCCGTTTGCCCCGACTAAGGCATAAGAAACTCCTTTCTTAAATTCATAGCTGAAACCCGATAAAGCTTTTGTTTTGGCATTAGGATAAGTAAAAGAAACATTTTCAAATTTTATACTATTTATTTCTCTTTTTAATAATGAGTTTTTTCCGATATTTTCGATTTCTTTAATATTCATGAATGTTTCGTAATCTGATATATATTTTTCATTAGATATAATATCTTCCAACAAATCTGAAAAATTCCATGACATCATATAAACTAAAGAAAAAACTGCGGTTACTAAACTTATATATACCCCAGTGCTTATACTTCCACTCTTTACTGCAAAGACCATAACCAGAGCAATTATTGAAGATACTATAGCAGTCGATATACTTGAAATTGCCGTTTTAAAATAGTTTTTTTTCAAAGCTTTGTTTTCAATGTCAATCCCATTGGAATAATGATCTCTCCATATAGGATTGAGGAGACCTGTAAAAGAAAATAGAGTTCTTTCTTCCACATATTTCCTTTCCGTTAATGGCTCTCTTATAGCTTTTGCTCGCCTAAATTCTTTCCTGCTATTTTCGTATGCTAAATAATCTTCTTCTCCAGCCTTTTTTGCAATCGGTATTATCATACATAGCATAAAGAGAGTAATAATACCTACATAAGTATTTTTTAATATAATGATAAATATGATACCAAAAAGTCGTACAAACACCCCAACAAACTTCAGCACAGTGCTAAATCCGCTAAAAAACCTTAAATTAACTCCATCTCTTATACATTCAAAAAGATCATTATTGGCACTGTCTTCAAACACTTCAAAATTAAGTATGCTCATTTTTTGTAAAAACTCGTCTTCCATTGTATTACTTATTGCTATTTGAAATTTTAGGTTTAAAACATCTAAACATACACCAAGTATGTATTCTATAAAATATATTGACAAGAATATTACAACTGAAAGAATTAAAGGATAAATTTCCGATTGGTTTCTTAAATAAAATATGATATTGTCTAGGAACTTTGCCATTACTATTGCTTTTAATGAAGGAAGTAAATCAATAATTACGCTTACAATGATTGTCGTTAATGCTTTAACTTTATCAACCCTATATGCTGTTTTTAAATATTTTATACTATTGCTGTATCGAATAAAATCTGCCATTACAATTCCCTCTTTTTACATTAATTTTAACAAATAAGGCTTACGCATTTAATCATAAGCCTTATTTGTTAAATATACAAAATCATTAGTAAATGGAATGATCGTCTTTTGGACCATTGCATTTATTTCCACCACCACACATAATCGTTATGGGAGGATTTTTTGAAACCTTAATAATTGGCTTAACATATTCTTTCATTTTTTCACCCCTTTCAAAAATATTAACACTTTATTTAAGTAAAAATGTTTTAAATAATAACTATAGAATATTTTTAATGGACATAGCACATTTCTTTTGTAAACTTGAACAACCCAACATATCACCGTCCATTAAGGAATCCCCTGGGCAAATAGTACATACATCATTAA
>CAZTML010000178.1:0-3946 GCA_964614935.1 uncultured Clostridia bacterium
TTATTAAAGAAGAAAATAATATAAAAATAAGCACTCAGAGTGCTTATTTTTTACTAAAATCCTAATTATTAATTACTAATGGATTTTTGTTGTAAAAGCTAAATTATCGGTTCTTCCCACCAGCCAAAAGAAATGCTTCCAGTAGCAGGTATGGATGGACTTATTGGATTTGATAATGAAATCATAAATGAACCCCCTGGCGGGAATATAAATTTACTTTCCTCCTCTGAAATTATTGTAGTACCCGGAAGACCTTGTCTTCCAAAAGCTCTTCCTACATCTGAAGGAAAATCTTTAACTGATATGGCATATTGGAGCTGTGTTTTAGCCTGAGGCTTGGGTACATAAACTTGGTTTGATGGAATAATATTTTCAGACAATTGGATAATCCCTCGTGGATTAGGGTTTAACCATATTCCTACTTTGTATGATGTTGTCATAATATCACTTACGGTCCAGGTGTTTACAAATAGATTAACGCCTGAGTTAGGCGGATTGTAAAGTCTTGCCCAGGCATGGCTGGCACTGCCAAAATCTAAGTTTTCTGCAGTACCCACAAAATACTTCCCCTCAAGTGACTTCATTAGGCTCACAGGAACACTGACATTGTAATCTATAAAATTAGGAAAGTTAGGGTTAATATTTAAGGATGAGGGATAAAAAGGATTTTGATTATATAATTGTTGATTATTCATAGACATTCAACCTTTCATATATTGTTATTTATTATATGAAGTAAATCTATGAGAAGTGAGTATTCTATTTGTGATATAAAAAAGCCATCCTAAGCATAAGTAAAGATTATATGATAATGGTTGTGCTTAGGATGACTATAATTATTATAAAAAGGGTACTAGGGTTACATATATACCTGTTATGATTGCAGATGTTATTACACCGCAAATACTAGCACTCATAGCGTATTCCAATATAAAACTATATTTTGTAACTCTGTTTACTTCCTTTTGTGCTACCTTTGCAGTTGTAGGCACACATGAAACTCCTGCGATTCCCACTACCGGGTTAAAGTTTTTCCCATTTATTAAGTAAACGACATAACCTCCAATTATACCGCCTATTCCTGATATAAGTAATGCTAGAATACCTAATATCAAAAGGGGCAATATTTTCGGATTTAAAATTGTACTTGCTTCACAAAGAACTCCCAAGGTTAAACCTAAGAGAAATGTTGCAGAATAAAGGAAAACATCTTCTAAAAGTTTTGAATATCTGGTAACACCTGATTCCCTGATAGCATTTCCAAGGAAAAAACTTAAGAATAATGGAGATGCTGATGGGAATAAAAGACATAGAACTATACATGCAATAATGTCAAAAGCTATTTTTTCATTAGATGTTATATTGTTCTTACTTGCCTTTGTAGATTTAATTACTATACCCCTTATGTCCTTTGGTATTAGAAATCTTATCAAAAATGGATAACCTCCATAGGTTAAACTTAGGTACAAATATGCAACGATTGTAATGGGTACGAACAAGTCTTTGGCAAGTGCTAAGGATGCAAATAGAACCATTGGACCATCAGCTCCACCAATAAGAGATATGGCTGCTGCTTCACCGTATGTAAAACCCATGGCATGAGCTATTGGAAAAGTTACAACTGTTCCAAGCTCAGCAAACATGGCAATGAGCATGCCTGTAAAGGGAAATTTTAAAACACTTCCCACATCAGAAATTACTCCTATACCCATAAACACTAAACAAGCTATTAAACCATTGCTAAACATAAAAGTATAAATGGGTTGCAGCCAGTCGATTTGTAAGATGTTCATAAGTTGGTCTGTATTTGTGACCATGGGGTCCATGAAAATTGTTCCTATTTGTGTTGCAGAGAGAAATAGAACGCCTGAATTTACAGCTGCCATTCCAAAGCCCATGGGAATCATAATTAGAGGTTCTAAAATCTCCTTTTTTCCTAAATACACCAATAAAATTCCGAGTAAAATAAGTATGATTCTTGCTATTGCAATTTTAGGCTCTTGAACAAACAATGTTCCCACACCTTGAAAAAGATTTATTAAATCTAGATTCAATTACTGTTCACCTCCTCATTGGAAAATTTTCGTATCATAAACAAAATAAGCTTTATTAAACCTGCAATGAATACCGATACTGCAAAAGCCAACAAATATACTGAAAATGCAAAAGATATTTCCTTCATGACAGTGCTCCCTTTCTTAACTTAATTCTTTTCTGACAAAAAATATGAATATTGTAGCAATGACAACTATTGTAGCAATTGCAGCTAATGGTTCAAAACTAAACATAAGACACCTCTATTCTTTATTTACATTTTGCTTTGTGCTCTCCTATATGTAGATTCCATTAACTTTTCTTTATCTACTATAGCTCTTTCATAAACTCCTTTACAAATCAAACCGATTTCATCGTGACATGAAAAGTCAAGAAAAACTTTGTTTCCGGATATTTTTGTTACTGTAAGAATTGTTGAAATGCTTTCTCCTGTTAATGTTAATGTAGGCTGCTCATGGGATAAATCGATGTGCTTACCCACAGTAATATAGCCACTAGGCAGCAAGGGGTCAAGCATTTTTACCGATGCTTCAATAATGATGTCTAATACTTCTGGTGTAGAAAGCAGGTAGTCTAATGAATCGTTAGAACCTGAATATGCATACGTCCCCCTAATAGTACCTTCTCTTTTGTGGATGCTAGAAAGTCCTACTGTTATCTTGTGTTCTATCATAAGTTTCCTCCAATTTAGTTATTAACAACATTGTAGCATATGCTAATTGGCAAATCAATTGACTAAAAAAGCAAATTAAATATCGATTAAGATTAAGACTCCTATAATTATTTTCTTACCAAAATTCTTGTTCCGCAACATTATAGCACAGATAAGTTTGAATAAGCAAATGTAAAAAAATTGTGTCAATTGTTATTTTACGGGTAATATATAAGTATATTAAATTTTATTTGGAGGCATTTTATGACAATACGAAATATTAAAAGAATAGTTACAGGACAAAGGGCTGTAGATGGGGCTGGAGTAAGACTTGTAAGAGTTGTTGGACACAAAGATGTGGAAGATTTCGATCCATTTTTAATGTTGGATGCTTTTGATTCCCACAATCCGGAAGATTATATTAAAGGATTCCCATGGCACCCACATAGGGGAATTGAAACAGTTACATACTTAATTAAAGGTAATATGGAGCATAGTGACAGCATGGGAAACAAGGGAACAATATTAGACGGATCTTGTCAGTGGATGACTGCAGGAAGCGGGGTTATGCATCAGGAAATGCCTCAAGCTACAGAAAGAATGTTAGGAGCCCAGCTATGGCTTAATATGCCAAAAGCAAACAAAATGGCTCCACCTGCTTACTGTGACATAAAGGCTGAAATGGTTCCTCTTGTGGAAGAAGATGGCACTACAATCAGAGTAGTATCCGGAGATTACAAGGGTAATACAAGTTCAGTTTACGGTGATTACGTAAAGATGCTATACTTGGATGTAGACATGAAAGCTAATGCTGACTGGACATTAGAAACAAAGGCAGATGAAACTTTGTTTATTTATATAGTTGAAGGGGAAGCTTATTTAGGAGAAAGTGATGTTTTAACTGAAAGCAGAAGGGCAGTTTTATTCGATTCAGGCCATGAATTTAAAATTAAAGCCGGCGAAAATGGCATAAGATACTTCCTTTATTCAGCAAAGCCTCTAAAAGAACCAATTGCATGGGGCGGACCTATTGTAATGAACACAAGGGAAGAATTGCAGCAGGCATTTGCAGAACTTGAAAAAGGAACATTTATTAAGTAGCTAGTTCTGAAACGAAATTTTAATCTCTATACAGTTCACTCATTAAATAAAAAGGGCATAAGCCCGTGTCATTCTTAACGCAAGTGAAAGATGCCCTAACCCCATTTTTCAGAGTCTTTTTTCTGAAAAATGGTGGTA
>CAZTML010000179.1:0-3910 GCA_964614935.1 uncultured Clostridia bacterium
TATGATGTTCATAGGATTCAAGGACAAGATATGATTGCCAGCAGAATTCCTATTATCAAGAATGATAAGATTATAGGTGCAGTGGGATCTATTTCATTTAAAAGTATGAATGAAGTAAAGGTTTTTGCCAATAAACTTAAAGCTCTTGAGAGTACAGTAGATAAATATAAAAGTGAAATTAGAAAAATGTATCAAGCTAATTATTCTTTTGATGATATTATAACTCAAAACATACATATGCTTGATCTAATAGATATCTCTAAAAAAGCTGCTAGTTCAGACTCTACAATTTTAATTGAAGGTGAAAGTGGGACAGGTAAAGAATATTTTGCCCATGCAGTACATGAAGGCAGCTCTAGGAGGATGGCTCCTTTTATAAGAATTAATTGCGCAGCCATACCAAACGAATTATTGGAATCAGAGCTTTTTGGATACGAAGCAGGTTCATTTACTGGAGCTAAAAAGGAAGGAAAGATTGGAAAGTTAGAGCTTGCAAACGGTGGAACAGTTCTTTTGGATGAAATTTCTTCAATGCCCATGAGCATGCAGGCTAAGTTGTTAAGAGTATTAGAGGAAAGAGAATTTGAAAGAATAGGTGGCAATACATCTATAAAAATTGACATTAGACTAATTGCCTGTACTAATGATAATTTATCAGAACTTGTTAATAATAACAAATTTAGACAAGATTTATATTACAGATTAAATGTAGTTAAGATTTTAATACCGCCCTTAAGAGAAAGAGTTGATGATATACCGGTTTTATGTGAGGATATATTAAATAATCAAATACAAAGTGTAGGATTAACTTCTAAAACGGTAACTGAAAGAGCTATTTTTGCATTGAAATTGTATGGTTGGCCCGGTAATGTCAGGGAGCTTCGAAATATTCTCGAAAGGGCAGCTAATATATCTATTGGCTCTTACATAGACATTCAGCATCTACCTGATTATATAAGAGAAAAGATCAATGATGAAACAACTATATTTGATGATCATACATTGAAATCTAAACTGGCTGAAACAGAAGTGAGGGCAATTATTGAAGCACTAAAATATTGTAACGGAAACAGGACTGAAGCTGCAAAATTACTAGGTATTCATAGAACAGCCTTGTATAAAAAGCTTGATAGCTATGGTATTGATATAAAAACTATTTAATTTGTAGAAAATTGTCTACAAACAAAATTTATGTAGAAAATATTCTACACAAGATTTTTATTTCAATTTAAAACAAAAAATAAGAAAATATTTCTTTTTTTAAAAAGAAAGTGTAGAATATTTGATACATTTCTATTTTAAATCTATATATTTATTTAATAATAAAAAATTATTTATTTGAAAACGTTTAAATATCAACGAAATAAATTAAAATTATAATAAATAATGAATTGGCACAATACTTGCTTATTATATATTGGATGACTTTGTTTAATTATTCTATCAAGAAACAAAGGAGGTCAGTAATGAAAGAAGTTGTAATTGTGAGTGCCGTAAGAGTAGGAACTTATAGTAAAAAAACAAATAAATTGTTTAATTGGGTCCCATGTGGGTAAAATAAACCATGAAAGTAACAGATAATTTAATAGAAATGGAAACAATGAACTAAGAGGCAACACTGAAACAAATAAATAAATGGAGGTTTTACAATGTTAAAAGACAAAGTATGTATTGTAACAGGTGCAGCTAGTGGTATTGGTTTAGCAATAGCTGAAACTTTTGCAAATGAAGGTGCTAAAGTAGTTATGGCGGATGTCAATGAAGCTAAGCTACAAGAAGAATCTGCAAGAATTGGCGCTGTATATTTCAAGGGAGATTTGAGCAAGCGTGATGATTGCAAAGGATTAGTTGACTTCACAGTAGAAAAATATTCAACAGTTCATGTATTAGCTAACGTTGCAGGTATACAAACTGTAAGCCCTATTGATGAATTCCCTGAAGACAAATGGTATTTTATGATGGACTTAATGCTTACTGCTCCATTCTTATTAACAAAATACTGTTGGCCTTATATGAAGGAACAAGGATGGGGAAGATTTATAAATATGGGTTCAATTCATGGTCTTATAGCTTCAGAATACAAGGTTGCTTATATTTCTGCTAAACATGGTCTTAGTGGATTGACAAAAACATCTGCAGTTGAAGGTGGAAAATATGGTATTACAGCCAATATGATTTGCCCTTCTTACGTAAGAACACCATTAGTTGACAAACAAATTGCTGACCAGGCAAGAACTCATGGAATACCTGAAGATAAGGTAGTATCAGACATCATGCTTACAAAAGCATTTGTAAAGAAATTATTAGAGCCAAAGGATATTGGAGAAGTTGCTAAATTCTTGTGCTCAGAAACAGGAGATTATATTACAGGAACAAACTTAACAATTGATTGTGGTTGGACTGCTTCTTAAAGTTATAAGGGGTGCAGATATTGCACCCTCATATAAAAATAAAATAATGGAGGATGTTTTATGTTTGGAATTATTTTAGGTTTAGTATTATTAATGTTTTTAGCTTACAGAGGATATTCAATTCTTTGGGTTGCACCTGTGTGTGCATTGGTTGTTGGTTTAACAGGTGGACTTGATCCACTAAGTATGTATAAAGAAACTTATATGACCGGCCTTGCAGGATATGTAAAATCTTGGTTCCCAGTATTTATGTTAGGTGCAATATTTGGTCATTTGATGGATTATACGGGTGCCGCGAAATCCATAGCTCATTTCCTTACACAGAAATTAGGAGCAAAAAGAGCAATCATGGGTGTTGTTGTTGGTTGTGGAGTTTTAACTTATGGTGGAATAAGCTTATTCGTTGTTGTGTTTGCTATGTATCCTTTGGGACTTGAATTATTCAGAGAAGCAAATATTACAAGAAAATTACTTCCCGGTGCAATAGCTCTTGGTTCATTTACATTTACTATGACTGCTATCCCGGGAACACCGCAAATTCAGAACATAATCCCTACTAATTATTATGGAACAACTCCTACGGCAGCTCCTATAATGGGTCTTGTAGCAGCAGGTCTAATGTTTATATTAGGTCTTATGTGGTTGCATCACAGAGAAAGAAAATTTGCTGCAGCTGGTGATGTATTTACAGAACCTAAGAACAGGGAAGGTGTAGAAGTGGATTATAGTAGTTTACCAAATCCTTTCCTTTCATTTTTACCTTTGATCACAGTTATAGTAACAATGAACTTTTTTGATTGGGATATAATTGTTGCTTTATTAAGTGGTATTGTTCTTTCAATGGTAATTAGTTTCCAAAAATATCAAGGATTTACAAAGGCAATAAGTAATGGGGCTATAGGGTCTATAACAGCAATTCTTAATACAGCAGCAGCTGTTGGATTTGGTACAGTTGTTAAAGCAGTGCCAGGATTTACAACATTGACATCTGTATTGTTAAACGTACCTGGAACTCCGCTTATATCAGAAGCAATAGCAGTTAACTTACTTGCAGGTGCTACAGGTTCAGCATCAGGCGGTATGAGTATCGCTCTTGAAGCTTTAGGTGAAAAATACATGGAAATTGCTGCACAAACAGGAATTAGCCCTCAAGCATTCCATAGAGTTGCATCCTTGGCATCGGGTGGTCTTGATACTCTTCCACACAATGGTGCAGTTTTAACCTTGTTAGCAGTTACAGGAATGACTCATAAGGATTCATATATTGACATTATGATGACTTCACTGGTACTTCCATTAGTAGCATCTATACCGGCTATATTGTTAGGAAGCCTAGGAATTTACTAAAATTAGTAATTAAAAACAATAAAGATGTAGCTGGCTACATCTTTATTGAATGTTTATGGTTATATACTACACGTAGGGATTTAATTTTTCAGTGTTGCCTTCGTGTGGTAGAAATTACAAAAGGAGGATAACATGAGATTAGAAGATATTAA
>CAZTML010000180.1:0-3834 GCA_964614935.1 uncultured Clostridia bacterium
ATGAATGCCACAAGACGTATTAGAAAAAGCACCTGCCTCCCTTAATTTTCTTACCATCTCTTGTACTTTCTCAATATCATCATATTGACAAATAGGACTGACCAGTTCCACACTGTATTCCCTACCAGCACTTATCTTTCTTGTTCCTGATTTTTTTTGACAATTGAGGCTGCCATCATAAACGATTTTCCACTCCCGTCCCTCATTATCCCTTACACTATATGCCCCATAAGAACCGCCATATCGTTCTCTTGAGTTAAAATACTCTGCTATGACATCAGCTGCTCTACTTCTTGTAATCCCAGTCATTTCAATCTCAATTCCAAATTTTTGTTCTCGAAGGTCCAAGTCATCACCACCCTACCACAACTTACTTGCATGAATAAGGCTTTCTACTGTCTTAAATCCTGCTAGATTTGCTGTTATGAGCAATAAATCTATAAGTCTTTGACTTCGCCAATGGTCAATTAATTCTTCGAAACATTTTTTATGAAGCCTATTAATTTTTGTAATGGTATTTTCTACAACGACTTCTAACCGCCTAATGTCACCAAAGCATCTTTTTAAATTATCAATGTAATCATTCAAAATACTATCCAATTCCTCGATATCTTCATCACCATAACTATAATAAAGAGCATATGGATTTTCATATTCTTCATCATTGATACAGCATTTTAATTGCGCTAAAATCTTGTTTCTTTCCACTACTTCTGCCTTGATATACTGCTCCATAATAGCAAGTAAGTCATTTTCCCTGTTTGGCGTATAACTAATGCACAATTTTAAATCCTCAATAATGTCTTGCTTTCGTTCTCGGTATGTTTCAATTTCATTGCTCCTTTGTAGCCACCCCAATTTTTCTTTTGTCACTACCTGCCACCTGCCTTTCCAAATAGTTTTTCTTTATATGCAGGGGCATGGACAGCAAGGTTATATCTTTCATTACCACATTTATATAAACAAACTCCTCGCTGTGGAAATTTTATAAGATTATATTCCGATTCTTCAAGCTGTAAGGTGTCCATATAAAACTGCTTGTCAATATTTCCTGCATTAAATAAAAAAGCGTGTGCTGGGATAGAAAACAGCGGCTTAGTCATTTCCTTAATACCTTCAATATTGAAGTCTTCAAGGTTTTGGCTACTAAGTATGACCGCTGATTCTTTCTTTCGCACTCGCTTCATAAAGTTACGGATATATTCAATTGCTGTAAGATTGGTAAGGAATAAATATAGCTCATCAATGCCTGCTGCCGTATTTCCTTCCGTTAACAGCTTATCTGACATAAAGGATAACACATTAAACAACAAGGCATTCTTCACATTTTTACTGGCCTGAAGTAAACCTTTTACCCCAAACACTATAAATCGATTGGAGGTTATATTGGTATGCCCATTAAAAAATTTACTTTCTGCGCCTTGGCACATGGAGTGAAGTCCAAGCAATATTTCTTGTAGTAACTCTTTGGTATAAAGTTGATATTTATCCTTATCATAGCCCCTGTATTCTTCCTCAATTAATTTGTAAAGGTCTGATAGTATTGGATAATCAACTGATTCCAATCGGCTAAAATCTGTACTATCATTGATATTCCACTTGGTATAAAGTTTCCCAAGCATAATTTCTATTACATCAATACGCTTGTCATCAAAATCCTTATAGCAACGGAAGAAGTCTTTCAAGAAACTAATATGTTGACTCAGTTTTGTTGCTTGCCTAAAGGCAAGAGGGGCATCTCTATCCTGTGGACTGCCATCTTCATCCCAAGTTTTTGGTTCCAGTGGATTAATCATGTACTCCCCACTCATTAAATCTACAAAACATCCACCTATGTTTTCTGCCAGTTCCACATACTCGTGCTCAGGATCTAAACAAATGACATTCTTTCCTGACTCTAGAATATTGCATAATATTAACTTTAATAAATAACTTTTACCCTGCCCTGAATTACCAAGAATTAAGATACAGGGATTGGTTTTATCATCATCGCGCTTATCAAAGTCAACAATAATATTTGAACCAAATTTATCCCTACCTAAATAAAATCCATTGCTATCGGTCTTCCCCGAATAATTGAAGGGATAAAGATTTGCAACTGAAGATGCAGGCAACACCCTTTCATATTGAGTGTCAAATACATTTCTTCCTGTTGGACCAACACATAAAAAGCCTTGTTGCTGCCTAAGCATAAGCCTATCTACATTTAACTTACTTCTTACAAGCTCCGTCAGCACATCAGTCTGTAGTAATTTTAAACTCTCATAATCACTGGCAATCAGCTCAAGGTATACTGCACAATGGAATAGGGGTTCCCGATTCCTATGCATTGTTGACACAAGTGTAACCACATCTTGAAGATTACTTTCTGCTGTTACTGTCTGCTGTAGGTCATTGGTATTTGCAGTATTCATCCTGTTTTTATTAGCAGCATTATGAATAATTTTCTTTTCCTCATTTGGAGTTACCTGCCTAGTATAGATTCTAAGGGTTACCCCATCTTTTTCCCCAAGGTGACGAAGGATTGCCTGTTCTCTAGTACTTGTAGGGTATTCCCTAAGTGCCCATACACATCTATAGGTGTTGCCACAGATAAAGTGATCGGTGTTAAATTTAATAATAGATGGTGCAATCATGTCTATAAAGGTTTTTATTCTCTCGTCTTCAATGATAGGTACTTTCTTTTTTACCACTATATTTCTTACCTCCCCTTCTTTTTTTGCATCAAAAAAGCCCCACACATTTAGTGCAAGGCTATAATATAGCTAATGTAATTTTTGTCTTACCTCCAAATACAAAGTTGTCTTCATAATCTTATCGCCAAATTGGAATTTATGTGAATTTTAAATGAAAAACCCTTACTTGTATTTTTAATACAAGTAAGGGTTTAAATAATTTTATCCGTTACATTTAATACCCTTATTTTTGCCAACAATGATAGTAAAATCTAACGTTATATGACTTATATCATTAGTGAACAACCTTTTTTTATCTACGTTAAACATCATAGGTGTCATCTTTAAAAAATTATCAATATTTTCTTTTGTTACAGGCATCTTATATGTTAGATTTTTAATTTCTTCACATTTCATGTGATTTGCAAAATAATTAACCACTGATTCATTTGAATATTTTTGATTTGTTAATTGGTTCGCAGCACAATCTCTTAACTCTTTGAGATAATTTGCTTCAGGAACAACCTTAATTAAATATCCATCACATTTTAAAACTCGTGTAAATTCATTATAATTAGATGGTGTAAATATATTGATAAGTAAATCCATTGATTCACACTTTAATGGAATATTAGATAAATCACCTATAAACCATTTAATTTTCTGTTCTTTTTTCGCCCCTAAGATAATAGCATCTTTAGCATTATCCATTGCATAAACATCTAAATTTTCTATACCTTCCGATAAACCCCTTGCATAATATCCTTCACCACAACCTACATCTAACAATTTTAGTGGCTTAGAGGTATCATTATATTGTTCTATGATTTTTCTTACACTATCTTCTAAAGGTTTATAAAAACCTTCTTCAAAAATATATCTTCTACTTTCAAATAAATCTTTTGTATATTTTGTTTGTTGTTGATTAGGGACAAAATTTATATATCCTTGCTTAGACAAATCAAAACAATGCCTTTTCTCGCATACTACACTATTCTTATTACTAAAAATTATTTTTGTATGGCAAATAGGACATATAAACATATCTACTATTTTGTTATACTTTTCATATTGTTTTATTATACTCATCATAATCTCCTTATTGTTATTTTCTAATAGAAAACACAAGACTATGACTATGTTATTAAATTAAAAATAG
>CAZTML010000181.1:0-3797 GCA_964614935.1 uncultured Clostridia bacterium
TGGTCTTTAACACAGGAGAAAAACTGTGGGATTTTTTAGTGAATGGAAATCGTTATGACCTTATTTTCCTTGATATTGAGTTATTCGAAATAAATGGTGTGGAAGTTGGCAGGAAGATTAGAGAAGAATTAAATGATGAACTTACTCAAATAGTCTATATATCCGCAAAAGACAGCTATGCTATGGAATTGTTTGATATAAGGCCCTTAAACTTCCTTGTGAAACCATTAAAAAGAGAAAAGGTTCAATCAGTCCTAAAAACAGCAAGAAAGGTTTTAATTAGCAGCAATCAATATTACGAATACAAAATTGGAAATGTAAACTTTAACGTTTTAATAAAGGATATTCTTTACTTCGAAAGTAGTGGGAGAAAAGTAAAAATCTTATTGAAGGATGATGAAAGAGAGTATTACGGAAAACTTTCAGAGGTAGAACAAAAAATTAATAATGACGACTTTTTATCTATCCATAAGTCTTATTTAATAAATTACAACCATGTTGTCGAATATACTTATGAATATGTAAAAATGTCCAACAATGAAATCCTTGCAATCAGCCAAAACAACAGGAAGGCAGTTCGCGAAAAATTAATGCAAAAAAAGCAGGGGAAGCGATATGTCAAATAGCTATATTACAGTATACTTAATTACAAACGCCTTTGCTACCTATACACTTTTTAGGTATATGAGCATATTTTTTGATAGGAAGGATGTAGATAAAAAGCAAGAATTCCTGTCATATGCCTTATATTTTTGTATACTTAGCATTTTGTACCTAACTCTTAATAAGCCGGTAGTAAACATTACATCAAATTTAGTCATGTTTTTTATGCTCACATATAATTATCAATCAACAATGAAAAACAGATTGATTGCAGTTGTATCAATTTATATGATTTTAATGGTAATTGAAGTCCTTGTAATGTTAATCCTAGAAAACTATGGAATTCAATTTAATTCTGTAGGAAATGACATGTACTTAATAATTGCTCTTATTATCATAAAGATTATTGGATACATATTTATGCTGTTCATTTCAAATTTTAAAATGATAAGAAATAATATTAAAGTGTCTACTATTCAATGGCTGTCAATTTTTATTATTCCTGTAGGAACCTCGATATTAGTCTTGATTATGCTTACTAACGATTATGCGTCTAATGTGAATCAAAGTATAATGAGTATATTGATTATACTTGTTATAAATGTTCTGGTATTTTATTTTTACGATGAAATAATGAAATCTTATGATGCAAAATTCGAAAAAGCACTTCTCACACAGCAAAACAATGCTTATATAAAGCAGCTTGAAATAATTAATCAATCTAAAGAAAACCTAAAAACATTTAGACACGATATAAAAAACCATGCTTTATCCTTAAAATATCACATTGATAATGGTGATATAGAAAGTGCCTCTGAATATTTGGACAATATATTTAACTTTATAGATTACTCAAAGGAATATGCCAAATCAGGGAATACCGAAATAGACAGTATAATAAACTACAAGATGGATTTAGCTGAACAACATAATATAAAATCGAAAGTGGAGTTAAAAGTTCCTGAAAAGCTTAATATTAAATCTTTTGATTTAAGCATTATTATAGGAAACTTGCTAGATAATGCTATCGAAGCTTCTTCCAAGGCAGAAGATAAATTCATTAATATATCAGTTGAACTAGATAGGAGTGTCCTCTATATAAGCCTATATAATTCATATGATGGCAACTTGAAATTTGAAGGTGGCAAGTTATCTACAACAAAGAAGATCGAACATCACGGTCTAGGTTTAAACAGTGTAGAGAAATCTATTGAAAAATACAATGGTGCTATTAATATCCACCATGATAAAAAGGTCTTTTATGTTGATGTCTTGTTATATAATTAGCCTCATCTCTTAATTTTGACAACAAAAGGTATTAATTATTACATGGGTCCGCATTGGGCATGTATTTATGATATAATCCTAACAATTATTACATGAACATGAACCAAACATTGGAGGATACCATGAACTTCAACAAATATATAAAAAAAATATATACAATTGCATATTGGCTTACTGGCGATGAAAACTCAGCAAATCACGTAGCAACACTTGCGATCAGCAAAAATGCAAATAATATAAAAGAAAATGATATAGATTTAAGTCTTTTACATATAACAGCAAAAGAAGTTTGCAATATATTTCTTTTACATCCTGAAAAATACACTAGCGTCAGCAATCGAAATACTACTCATATCCAAGACTCATTGCTTACCCTAGAACCACTTAGCAGGGTAACCCTTGTATGGAGAGATATGATGGGATATAATATTAACGATCTAACAACCCAATCAAATTCTACTAAAGAAGAGCTTTATAAAAAGTTAAATATTGCTCGAAAACAGGTTTTACGGTCAATGAAAGAAACTAATTATGAAATTGCTTAGTTTTAAGTTTTGTATTTGGTCATTCTTATGAATAGCAATAACATAATGTTAAAATCATCCTAAGCGTAAGCGAGGATCTTAAACAAGTTGATTAATAAAGATGGAGAAATAAATGAAATATAAATGTTTAATATTAGACCATGATGACACAGTTGTTAAAAGCACACCTGCTATACATTATCCTTCCTTTGTAGATGCGATAAAATTCTTAAGGCCAGAAATGGATATGATAAGCCTTAATGAATTTGTTCAATATTGCTTTGAACCAGGGTTCTCAGCCCTGTGCAAAGATATATTGAAATTTAATGAGTCAGAACAGGAATTTCAATACAAGATATGGAAGTCTTATGTTAATGAAAACTCTCCAGATTTCTATCCGGGTTTTCCAGAACTAATTAAAGATTATAAAAAATTAGGTGGTATTATATGCGTTGTATCTCATTCAGAAAGTGAAAATATAATAAGAGATTATACCCTGCATTGCGACGGCTTAGTACCTGATTTAATATTTGGATGGGATATGGAGGAGGACAAGAGAAAACCTAACCCATACCCAATTACTGAAACTATGAAAAGATTTAACTTAACTAGTAAAGAAATGCTGGTTTTAGATGATTCAAAGCCAGGACTGACTATGGCAAGGACCTGCAATGTAGAATTAGCAGCAGCAGGATGGTCTCATAGGGTTCCTGAAATAGAAAACTATATGAGAAATAATTCTGATTATTATTTTTCAAGTGTAGAGGAATTCAAAGAATTTATAATGTGACATTAGGGATGAACACACACTTATGTTTTGCTTTGTATTAAATGAGGTCTTATGCAATATATTATAATAGGGTTTAAATTAGAAAAGTTGGGGGATATAGAAATGAACGAACTTTTTATTGCCATATTTAAGTATATGAAAATTCTTTTGGTAGCATTGATTGTTATAAGTCTTATATTAGCTATAGTTTCAACTATTTTTGATTTTGTAATGTCTACTCTATTCTTATATGCGGCTATAGTTTCTTTTGCATTAGGTTTTCTTTCGGTTTCAGGAAGCACCAGAGCAGCAGGGAGCCCTCAAACTATGCGTATGGAAAGCATGTCATCTAAATCAGTTCATGACCATCACAGAGAAAATAGGAGGTTGAGAGATAGTTCTTACGGATTTTTGATTTTAATGACTATATTGGGGGTAGTATTAGTAGTAATAAGCAATATTTTGACCAGATTAAATATATAATTATTATTGGATCCACATTGTTTATTAAGGGAAGAAAATTAGTGGTGAATTTAGTGATTGTGCTAGGATACGAAAATTAAATATGAATCATTATTGAATGAAAAAACATTATTTGATATACTAAATATAAT
>CAZTML010000182.1:0-3721 GCA_964614935.1 uncultured Clostridia bacterium
TTAAATGATCATATCCAGCCTTCTTTATTTGTTCAACCCTTTTTTCAAAAGGTTCCACATAGCCATACCAGTTAAAAATACCCACCTTATTCAATAACATCAATATCCGTCTCCTAGTATAAACATCTCATTATTTAGTCTGCACTTCTATCCACCAAGAATACCATTCGTCTACTGTGGTAGTATAATCATCTAATAAACTACTCTTTACTGCTACATGTAATGTTTTTCCCGCACTTTTTTGCTTTATACATTTTCTTATCAGCAATAGAAATTATTTCTTCAGCTGTAAGTTTAGAATCTTTCATAGTATGTAATCCTAAGGACAAGGTAAGCTTTTCTTTCCTATTAGCCAGCGGGAGAATCATTTCTTCAATATTTCGCCGTATCCTTTCAGCAATTTGATAGGCTTCATCATAGCCAGTCCTATTCAAGCATATAAGGAATTCGTCTCCCCCGTATCTGGCAGCCCAGTCATTATCATTCCTAATGTTTGCACTGATAATCCTTCCAACCTGGTTTCTAAAAACATAACATTTCATAACATTATGTTTTTTCATCTTATTTTACTGATAAGACGGTGGTATCACAGGATTCAACCACTAGGATTAATACTTTCGTATTAAAATCTTGCATAGCCTTAATTGATCTTTCAATTAAGTTCAACAAGATTGCAACTGTTAGCTGCTCCTAATTTGTTTTTCTACCAAAGCCTTTCAACTTAGTGTTCTTTGGCAGATTTATATTAAGAGGCTAATCCTAATGTTTGTTTTCTGTTTTTAATCCACGAACCAGGTTTTTCACCTACCTTTCTTTTTATAGTATTATTTATTATTGACCATTTTGACCATTCGTTTTTCTTGTTAAATTCCTCTATATTATCAATCAATTTATTTTTTAGTAACTTAGGCACTTTTTCTTTTAATTTATAGCTTCTTCTTCCTATAACCATCGCTGCACCGTTATGGACATCCATTCCATATTGGTGACAATATTTGTATAATCCTATTTTGCTTGTAAATTGGGGTTTTACCTTTATTATTTCTATTCCTTCTTTTTTACAGGCACTTTCCAACATTGTTAATAGTGTTCTATATATGAATTGATGTTTTATTCGTGCGAATTTCCTTTGCACATCTTTGTCATCTTCAAATTTCAAATTTTCGATTGCTATCCCGTAATTATTTGTTTTGGCAATCTCTAGAGCTTGCTTTACCAATTCCCCGCATAGGTTTTTTCTTCTGTTGCTTCTTGCATATAGTAGTTCAGGTTGTTTTAAGCATTTATGCCATTTATGATTTCCTTTATTGTCTATACAGGTTAGTGCAAATCCGTCGGGGTTTGTGTCTATACCTATTACCCCGTGTTCATTTGTATATATTGGAATCTTCTCTTTGATGTCAAAACTTATGTGGACATAGTATTTATTGTTTCTTTTTATTACTTCCACCTGATATGCTTCGTTTGTTTCTAAGTATTTTAAAAACATTTCTCTGTAATTGTTTCCGTTTATTTTACCGGTTTTCTTTGATAACTTTTGTGGAAGGTATATCGGTATTTGTATTTTTATTGCTCTATTTGTTTTTGTCTTCTCAAGTGTCGATATTTCTAAATATGACATATTATTTTTGATTATTATTCTTAAGTTTGGATTGCCTTTTTTTGTTTTGTCTCCTCTACTGTAGATTCTGTTATTCCTACAGCTTTTCCATTCTTCGTTAGTTATCAATCCTTTACATCTTCGTATAAACATCTTTTTGGTACCGAATGTTACAGGTGGAATTTGGTTGTTTTCTATCAATTTCTGATAGTAGTCTAATTTTCTTTTTCTTTTCTCTAATTTTTTTATTAATGCATTTCGTTTCTTTTCTGATAATTTTTCATTTATTAATTCTTTTTCTATTTTGTTTGCTTTTTTATTATAATTGTTATAGTTTAGTTTTAATAATTCCTTTTGTGATTGTATTGTTTGCCTTGCTGATTCTACTGCATCTTTTGCTTGACGAATGTTTAGTTTATATTTAGATGCTAGGTCTTTTTCTAAATCACCTATTTTTTGTCCTTCAATAAGTCGTTTGAATGAATATCTTATAGCGGTGCTAAATATTAGCATCATATTATTTAATGTTTCTTCATATTCATGAGATACATTAAATAATACTGCTTGTATCGTTATTTTCACTATTTTCATCCCTTTCCTTTTCTAATTCTTGAATGGATTTCTGAATAGCTTTTTGTATTTTTCTGCCTCCGCGGCTACCGTAAATTTTTGCACTAAAACTTGTTATTATGGAAATTAAGTCGTTAACCATTTCTTCATTTGAATCTTTTTTCTCATTATGTTCTATAACTTCTATTTCCACATTAAATGATTTAGCATATTCTTTTAAGTAATTATAGCCAAATCTTGCAAGCCTGTCTTCATATTCAACAACAATGTATTTTACTTCATCAAGACGCTTATACATTTTTATTAATTCTTTTCTATTATCATTTATACCACTTGCAACTTCTTCAAATACTTCAACAATATTATATTGTTTTTCTTTACAATATTTAATTAACCTTTCTTTTTGTCTTTGAAGATTCCCTGATTCTTGCTGTTTTTTAGTAGACACTCTACAATACACAAATACGTTTCGTTGTTTTTCTTTAGATATATCTTTGCCTATAAATTTTTCAATATCGTCTGAATCGTATCGCCTGTGTCCGCCAACTGTTTTGTATTTTGCTTTTAATAACTCTTCGTTATCCCAAATTTTAAGGGTTTTTACTGTTACTCCCGTTAATTTACTCGCTTCGGATATACTTATCATTCTTCCCATTATCCCCCACCTCAGAATAAGTATATCACAAGCATTATATTATTTTTGTCTAATATTGTAATGCTTTGTTATGTTTATTTGTAACTGTTACTACCTCCTTAAGGGCCAAATCTCCTGCTGAGTGTCCAAAATTATCATTAATGACCTCCAAAAATTATAATCCTATTACATCCGCCATTTATATAAACTGCCCCTATCAGCCTCATCCCCCTCAATTATAAGATATGGATTGCAGTGGAGCCCTGACTTGACATTTGAGTAGCCAACCCAATATATACCCTAAGCAATTTCTACCGGCACATTCTTTTATTTTTCATCATAGCCATTCATAAATATCTAACACCTCTAAAGTTATAATCTCTTTTGTCTCAAACATACTAATTATATCACTATATATAGCTTTAATCTATTGTTTTATTTAAAGATATCCCATCTATCTATCCTGAAATTTACCTGTCATTTGTTTCTTAATATGGAATCAACTCCATCATTATATTAAATTCTTAACTAAAATTCCATTATCCATAATACTTATCATAGGTAGTTTACCTGTGATTTTCTTTTTATAACAACATATAATAAGAAACAATCAATCACTGATTGCCCTCTTAAGCTGTATAATTATAAATACTCTTACAATTAATTTAGCGCCCATGTAATGACTAATCTCGACTAAATGCAGTTTTTCCTCAAAAATTCAAGAAAATTTCCCATGTAACCCGGATAAGTCAAATGTCATAGCCATTTTCAAAAAAATGCAGATTAGCATTCATAAAATGTATAATAATAACTTCAATATGCTTACCCTGATTCATCATAATAATGTTTTTTAGGGTTTTCTATAATAGCCTGAATCAAATCTAATTGCCCATCAATAAGTACTATATAAAATTGAA
>CAZTML010000183.1:0-219 GCA_964614935.1 uncultured Clostridia bacterium
GGCTCCACGTTCTTTGTATATGTATGCAAACACGACAACATTTCTTTAACTAACGAGACCTTATCTATCCATTGCCTTTTAAAGTCTATGGAGTTATGCTCACCTGTTTGTCCCTTAATAAATTCTCTAAAATTATCTAATGTGGGTTCTTCTAATAGCTTATGAACTATATCCTTTAAGTGCTTAGGAAAATCCATTCTTCTCACCTCTCTTAATTAA
>CAZTML010000183.1:229-3691 GCA_964614935.1 uncultured Clostridia bacterium
TTGTTTCACTTGTGCATTCTGAGTTTTGTTTTTGTGTCGATCTCAGCAAAATGGGTTTGAAAAGAAATCTAAGGAATTAAAAATCAGGCTTCTATTTCATTTAATAATTTAGACGACAATAAGTTCTTTTTTATTGCTATACTTAATAACTTTATTATAATCTATTGCGACAAATTTTACCATATTTTTATAATATTAAAAACTATTTCAAAAATTAATATTGGCATGTGGCAATAGAGTGTACCTCAAAGGAACAATATAAAATAACAATAAATCGTCCCGTATAACTACTAAAAAGCAATTTGAAACGTGTCACAGACCCCCTTGATTCTATTGGAACAGAAATGCTATTATTTTAGTATAAATTATGTAAAGGAGAATATACAATGTCAAATAAAATATATGGTTATATAAGGGTTAGCAGTAAAGAGCAAAATACAGATAGACAAAAACAAGCGTTATTAGAATACGGCGTTGATGAAAGAGATATTATAGAAGATAAGATTAGTGGCAAAGATTTTAATAGAAATGGATACCTGACTCTGAAAAATAGTTTACTCAGGGATGGTGACACCTTAGTTGTTAATTGCAAGAACTTTTTGTAAAAAGTTGCAAATCAAAAATGTACATTATTGCAACTACATTTTGTACAATGTTGCAAGCTCAGTTTACCACTTGCAGACATATATATTGAATTAATAAAACTTAGGGTTCAGTTCGCCCTGGAATGCACTGGAGGGGTACCCCTCCAGTGCATTCCAGGGCGGCGGCCGGTCGGGCTCACCGCACTCTTGGTTAAAAAATATCTTTTTGCTCGGATTTTCTTAAAGGCTTAATATTGACTGCTAACAGCATGCGTTCAAGGTCTTCCACATATTCTTCTAATTCACTTACCTCATGACATTTATCAATATACAAAGCTTGATAATATTCACGTTCTTCCTGCCAACGTTTAAAAGGATTTTTAATCGTCACATCCAACTTTCCTGCATCATATGCACGAATATCATTCTCAATATTTGTATAAAGGTCCTGTTCGCTAAATACATAGGGGAAAGGTTCTTCAGAGTATTTTAAAAACAGGTATTTTTTAAGTTCATTGGATAATTTTTTTCTGTGTTTACATTCAAGTTCTCTAATAATTTTTTTGCTTATGATCATGCTCTTTAATCCCCCTTGCTTTCTGTAGATATTGAGTGATAAAGGTCATTGATGCTTGATTCTCTAAGTCGATTGTTCTCACCGGGGAACAGTATCAAGTGACATTGGTGCATCAGTCTTCCGACAAGTGCAGCAGTCATCTGCTCGTCATAGAGAACATTAACCCATCTTGAAAATTCTAAGTTTGTATTTAGTATGACGGATTTTTGTTCATGTATTTCAGACAGATAATCAAACAGCAGTTGTGAACCAGTGCGGTCATACGGGACGTAACCGAATTCATCTAGAATAATAATAGCTGCCTTATTTAGTTTTTTAAGTAATACACTTAAAGATCCGGCATTCTTAGCTTCTGAAAGCTGATTGACTAATGCAGCAGTACGATAGAATTTCACAGGTATTCCATTTTGGCAAGCTGTGACACCAAGAGCTATTGAAAGCATGGTTTTGCCGGTTCCTGTTCTTCCATACATGATGATATTTTTCTTATCCTTGATAAAATCAAGGGATTTCAAACTTTCCTGTGTTAATCCACTTGGAAGAGTTATTTCATCAAATCGAAATGAATCAAATGTTTTTATGCTATAGAATCCTGCACTGTTAACTAATTTGGATATTCTAACTTGCTCACGATTTTTAAGTTCTGAGGACAGTAGCTTATGTAAATATTCCTGATGACTTTCTCCTTCAGTTTTCTGCGCCATATCAGCAAGATTACGGCTAAGTCTAAGTTTCTTGCATAAGTTTATGATTTCTTCTTCAAACATTTGTCACTCCTCCCTTCTTTAGGAGGTCATCATAAGCTATTAGGTTTGTCTCCATTTGTCCTATGTCTGGTATCTTCGGATCAAGTGGCATTGGCGGCAATTCTGGCACATCAGAATAAATACGGCGATATAGATTTATTAGGCTGTCTGCATCTTTAGCACCATAACACAGGGCTTGATTTACTGTATTAAGAGCACTTTCAAATCCTGTTCTGTCTGTCAGTTCTGCAAGTACTTTAAGTACCTTGCCTGTTTGGCTTCCTGTACAGCCTTCTATGTACTCTTTCAAACTAGATGGCATCATATCATAAACGCCTGAATATTTTAATGCCTTTGGACGTATTGACAGCTGCCTGAGGTAGGGAAGCCAGTCCATGCTTTGTTGCTTCATATCGCCATACAGGCGGCGATGTCTTACAATTTCTCGATAGTTTTCATCCATAATGATTACACTTGAAGATGTTAAATTTACATTCACAGTTACATTAGCATGTTTGGGTGAAACAGAGTATTCATGCATGCCTTTATTAAGATAAAACTTTCCCCAATTATTAGTTTTAGGACTTGATTTACCGCTTAAATCAAACTTAATTTCTGGAAGAGGATGACAATGTCTTAAATCTTCTTGAAACCTTTGTTCAATTGTTTCGTTGTACCTGTAATGGTCCCTGTCTGCATCTTCGTCACACATTTTAAGAAGCAATCGGTTGTAGTCGGAAAGCGATATGAAGCGTGGTATTGGTACTAAAAGGTTTCTTCGTTTGTAGCCTATTTTGTTCTCAATATTACCCTTTTCATGACCTTCACCAGGATTCATAAACACAGCATGGAATCGGTAGTGTTCTTTGAAACGATTAAATCGCTCTGTTGTTTCACGTCCTCCTCCTCGAATTATCTTTGTAACAATTGTCTTAGTGTTATCAAACCATGCTTCGCCAGGAACTGCTTTTATGTGTCTAAATATTGCGACTAATCCTTCTAACAAGCATTCCATATTTTCGCCATAGAACAGTTGTATGTAGCCTTTGTTGCTGTAGGGAAATGATACCCCTAAATATTTTCCTGAGATATGCAGACCATTCTCATAAAAATCTGCTGCTCCAAAGTCAACCTGGACTTCTCCCGGTTTGTGTTCCAAAGGAAGATAACCATCTTTTAATCCGCTGAAGATTTCTTCACGTTTTACTGAATAATACGTTGCCACAGTTCTGTAAGAACAATCAAATCCGCTGATTTCTTTCTTTAGCCTGTTAAACACTCTTTTGGCCGTATGCCTTTGTTTCCTTGGCGCCTGCTTGTCCTCTTCCAACCACTTATCTATCGTGTCCTTGTAAGGATCTAACTTAGGGCACAAACGTTGTTCTGATGCTGCTTTAGGTGGTGGCTCGTTGAAGTCTTCTTGGTCTACATATTTTTGTACAGTTCTCCTATCAAATTGCATTGTTGTTGCTATTTCCGAAATTTTTTCTCCTTTCACATAGTAGCGAAATCTGATATCATGTATCTTATCCATTGTAAGCATTCTCCTTTCCTC
>CAZTML010000184.1:0-3677 GCA_964614935.1 uncultured Clostridia bacterium
GTGCACTTGGTTTAAAATCAGGATCATGGGTGGCTGTTGCATCATTTTTTGGGGGCATGCTTATTATAGCACTTATAGACAAATTTGTCCCCTCTTACGGAAACCCTCATGAAATGAACCAGATAGAAGATATGAAAGAATCAAAAGTTGAGAAAAACAATGACGACCTTATGAGAACAGGTATGTTTACAGCATTAGCTGTTGGAATTCATAATTTCCCGGAAGGTTTGGCGACATTTATTTCTGCTTTACAAGATCCTACAATTGCAATACCAATAACCGTAGCAATAGCACTACATAATATACCTGAAGGAATATCTATATCTGTTCCAATTTATTATGCAACAGGTGACAAGAAAAAAGCTTTTAAGTATTCTTTCTTGTCAGGCTTAGCGGAGCCTATCGGAGCCTTAGTTGGTTATTTAATATTGATGCCATTCCTAAATGAAGTGATGTTTGGTATAGTTTATGGTGTAGTTGCCGGAATAATGATTTACATATCATTAGATGAACTTCTACCTTCAGCGCAGAAATATGGAGAACATCATCTATCAATAGGTGGACTCATAGCCGGTATGGTAATGATGGCTGTAAGTTTGTTATTATTCATTTAAGATTTTTAGCCGCGGTTTGGATGACACGGGGACGGGGTTGTTGTCAGCTTTGTCATCTTCAAACTGATAGTTATCTATGGGAGATACCAACATCTGGTATCCCCTTTTTTTATCTTTTTTAAATTACTTATTGAATATATATGTAATTAGTATAAAATAGACATTAATACATATAAGGCAGGAAAGAACATGACAAATAAAGGAATTATATTTGATTTAGATGGTACCCTGTGGGATTCTTCAAAAGAAGTTACGGCTTCCTGGAATATTGCATTAGAGAAATTTGAAAACATAGACAAAAGAATTACTACTCAAGACATGCATAACTTAATGGGTAAAACCTTAGAAGACATTTTTTATACCTTGTTTCCAAAACTTCCCAAAGAACAATCACTGGAAATAATGGAAGCTTGTGTTAAAGAAGAGGATGCATATATACGTAAGAATGGCGGAATTCTCTATCCTGAATTAGAAAAAACATTAAAAAAGTTATCACTAAACTATAAATTATATATAGTTAGCAACTGCCAGGAAGGTTATATTGAAGCATTTTTAGAATACCACGATTTAGGAAAATACTTTTTAGATACCGAAAATGCCGGTAGAACTAAAAGACCCAAAGGCGAAAATTTAAAATTATTAATTGATAGAAACAATTTAGACGAAGCTGTTTATGTAGGCGATACTCGAGGTGATTATGAAGCTACTAAAATTGCAGGTATCCCCTTTATCCACGCAAAATACGGTTTTGGAAAAGTGAATGAAGAAACTCATCTTATCAATGAAATCTCGGAACTACCATTATTAATTTCAATAATATTATAAAAATACTATTATAAAAAAAGAAAGGGTTAATGCTAAATTACTAACCCTTTCTTTTTTGCTTCTTGGTCTTTTGAAGCTCCTATTGCAACACCTATAGAAATCCCTATAGGCAAGCCCAAAGCTATGTTATCTTTAAATACAGCTATACCGAAGACCAATCCTAGACTAGTTCCTAATGACATATAAACACCCATATAGTAACCTTCTGTTACCAGATTATGTTTTTTATGCAAATATGCTATAATACTATTTTTCAGCTTTTTATATCCAAGTTATTGATATTTTGATTAAGAATTAATACTTCGTCATGAATTTTCTCTAAATATTTATTACACTCTTCATAATCTAATGAATACAATCTCTTTACAATGCGTTCTAATAACTCTAAATCTAATTTTTTTACGGTCTTTTTATCAAGTTCACTTTTCAATATTGATATATCATTTAACAATCTGTTATATAATTCCTGTTCCATTTTAACCCCCTAAGTGGTATTTTTAATATTATGCCTAAGAATATTTCTTTATAGCAAAAAAGCAGATTGCTCTGCCTTTTTACTACAATTCCACTTTATTTAAAATATCTCTTAATATTTTTGATTCTTCCTTGCTTGGTGTTACTCCCTTTCCCATTATTTCATGTTTAGGAGACCATTCTCTTATGTCATATTTTTATATATTATCAAATACTTTTGATAAATCTATCAACAATTCTGGAAAAATAGTCACATTTACCTCATCTGCATCCGTATAGGAATCTGGTCTTCCGTATCTATTATTTTTCTGTAATGTAAAAACATTAACATATTTCCCTAAAGGATCAACAATCCAATATTCTTGTACTCCTGCTTTTTCATATTTATTAAATTTTAGTACTCTGTCAGTTTTTGATGTAGAAGTGGATGTGACTTCAACAATTAGCTCCGGGGTACCAGAGTAACCCGTACCTTTTAACTTACTTTTATCACAAATTACTAATATATCAGGTTGAAAAACATTAATTGCATCTTCATCCTGTTTTTCATCCTCAGATAATCTCAAATCAAAAGGTGCAGTGAATGCTTGACATTCTTTACCTTGAAAGAAATTAGCGAACTGTCTAAAAAGTTCACCTGTAATTGCTTGATGCTGCCATGATGGAGCAGAAAATAAATGTGGCACGCCATCAATCAGCTCCCACTTTTCATCATCCGGCCAAGTTAAATATTCTGCATAAGTATACTTTTTATTCTCTTTTGGTAATGGCATTTTTATTCTCCCTTCTTGATTTTTATATACTAATTATATCATTTTATATATCTTTAATCCATTGTTTTATAACAAAATCTATTTTAAAACTTATTATCATTACTATCAAACACAATGAGTCTGACTCAATTTAGCTAAGGTATGTCATGCCAACACTTTACAAGCCAAATATATCCTCTATATCCGTTTCTGCAATTTCCCGATTGCTTTTTTTGCCGGCGTTTTATTACTTCTTTCAGCTTATATAGTTCATCATTTGTAAGTTCAACTTCTGTCATTTCTCTTGTCAATTCGATTTCCGGCAGCTGACTTAATTTTTTTATAAAAATTTCTGTTATATGATGCAAATACTCAATTGAAGGACCAAACCATTTTTCCTTATTTAAAAATCCAAGATGAAATAAAGCTGCATATTTATCATCATCAAATGATGTTTTCCAGGTTTTTAAAGTATCAGATAATAAATCATATATTTCATCGATTATAAAGCCTTCCGGTAAAAAATATGCATTTAGTTCTTCTGTTACATTTGTTTTTAATTTTGACATAAATATCTCCATAGGTAGTTATTTATTTAAGATTTTTATTTATTCTATCAGAATCAGTTACTATATTCAACAAAAAAGGATGAAGCAATACACTTCACCCTCTGACATTTTCCTTATAACTCCAGCTTATTTAAAATATCTCTTAATATTTTCGCTTCTTCCTTGTTGAGTGTTACTCCCTTTCCCATTCTTTCATGTTCAGGGGACCATTCTCTAATATCAACTTTAGGCTCTCTTTCATTCCAGCTAACCATATTGACCTCTTTTGTCCATCCTTTTGGTGATTCGGAAAGAACAGCTAATTCATCCGTTATTTCAAATTTAAAATCTGCCATAATTACTCCTTTTTCAATAAATCTTTATAATTTTCATAGATATTTTCTAATACCTTGTAGAGATTATACCATTTTATCCATTTTTAAAACATAAAAATTATATATTAT
>CAZTML010000185.1:0-1471 GCA_964614935.1 uncultured Clostridia bacterium
TGAACTCTATATTGTTTTCCACCTGTTTCAATAATTGCGTACATAATTTACCTCCTCTTCCCAGTCTCGCCATTGCAGGTACTTTACGTTTTAAACCTGATCCGCGCGGCTCTTAACAAATATAAATTCTATCAAAATATAGAATATTTGTCAACTTATTTTTTGATTGCATTTTCTAGATAATAATTTCGTCATTTTATAAATTATTGTAAATTGCTAATCAAAACTCTACTCTGTTTCTTCCTTTACTTTTTGCTTTATAAAGCATTTTATCCGCTTCCTCTATTATAGTCTCAACCTTGCAATCGTGTTTTGGCTTTATTGAAAATACTCCAAAACTTGCAGTAATTTTAATTTTATTATTGCGAAATATTATTTCATTTTCTCCTATGACTTTTCTCATTATTTCCGCAATTTCAATACTCTTTTTAGTATCTGAACCTGGTAGGCAAACAAGAAATTCTTCCCCCCCAAATCTGGCTACCCAATCATTTTCTCTTTGTAAACAAGTGGAAATTTTGTCTGCAAACACTTTTAATATTTCATCCCCAGCTAAATGTCCAAACGTATCGTTAATCTCCTTAAAGCAATCAATATCTACCATAATAACAGATATATGCTGATTTGAAAATGCTGCACTCAATATATCAATCGGAAGTCTTTCACTTATATAACGCTTGTTGAAAACATGTGTTAAAGGATCCTTTAACACAAGATCATTTATATTGTCAATCATTGAATAAACTTCAAGGCTGTTATCATGGTATCCATTAACAAAAATCATGCTATCTGTTACTTCATTCATGAGCTCAATAACTATCGTTCTTCCATCCAAATGAACTGGTGCAGAAGCTACCATGTATATTTTTCCAGCAAGATATTCTAGTTTAACAAATGTTTTATTTTCATTATATGAACGAATTGATATGCAATTATCACAAATCTTATTCTTTCTCCAAAAATCATAACATTTAATGGGTAACTCCGTAATTTCATAATCATTTTTCGTAACAACTTTTTTCAATACAGGATCTACGAATCTTATTGCCTCATATATATTATTAAATATAGATAGCTTATCCAATATTTCCTGAACATTTTTATCTTGCATATTTTCTACCTGCCAAAATACCTTTCAAAATAATTTTTGTCACTCTTTAAAGCTGTTGATTACATTTAGTTTTCCCATTTTTTCTATAAGGATGTCGTCATTTAGAATATCTTCTTGCTTTTCAATGGAAATTTTAATCTTATATTTTTCTTCAATCTGAGAAATGTCATCCATACATTCATTCAATATTTTGTTGTACAATATAGAGCCAACATTTAAAATTACAGCTTCTGAGGATGTATTTGATTTAATATTTTTGACTATTCCTTCTATTTTAATTAATACAAATATTTTCGAACTGGTCTTCCCACTGCCTTGGCAGTGACTGCAATCCTCAGTCATAAGATTATAGAAATTTTC
>CAZTML010000185.1:1571-3655 GCA_964614935.1 uncultured Clostridia bacterium
CCTCCCTTACTAAGGTCTACCTTCCTCTTTAAAAGCATTTTTAATTGATTTTCAATATTAAAATCTTCAAAAATTCTTTGTGATTCTACAATTTTTATATGTTTAAGATTATCTCCATGAAGGCCTGAAATCATCTCATTAAATTTCTCTTTATTCTTTACATCGTCAATATAAATTTCATATACACTAGAATCAATGTAGTCCAAAAATAGACTTTCAATAAGAGAGTTGCTTTTACGCATAAGTTTAGGTGCATAAGAATAATTGTACTCTTTTTCAATTTGTGAGTAAAGAGCAGATAGCATTTCATATTCCTTTTCAAGGGCTTCCTTAGAGCATCCTCTGGCAAATGTTCTGATTATCATTCCATTTCCATTAGTCATGATGGTTTTGCCTATTTCTTCAAGCCTTTTTCGCTCATCCAAATTTCTGATTTTCTTTGAAATATTTACATTCATTGTATTAGGAATAAATGCAATATACTTTCCTGCGAGAGAAATATCCGTCGTAACAGATACATTTTTTTCTCCTATGGGTTCTCTTACAATTTGAACCATCAGTTCATCGCCCTTTTTAAGCACCTTGCTGATAGAGCTAACATTCTTTTTCTTAAGGCCTTTTTCTTTTAAATATTTATCCGAAAGCAGGTCATCTAAAAATAAGTATGCATTCTTATCAAGGCCTATGTCTACAAAGGCAGCTTCCATACCGGGAAGAATATTAACAACTCTTCCCTTGTATATATTGCCGACTAAATTTTGATTATCATTTAGTTCGTAAAGATAATCAATAAGTTTACCTTCTTCTAATATTGCTACCTGATTAAAGAGCATGGTTGAACTTACCAAAACCTGCTTCATAAAAACTCCCTTTAACAATTATACTTACTACATTATTGGATTCTTTTCCTCGTCTAATGCATCTATTTTCATAATTGTATAATAATCTATTTCAAATCCATTTTCACCTATTAGTTTTAAGAGCTCATCAACCCTCATAGATCCAGATTGTTGAGTTTTAAAAACAGCCATTAGCTTAACTTTATCTTCTTTAACTTTTTCAGCATTTAAGAAATCTATCATTTCCTTAGTATTTATTTCTTTAGTGACTATTCTGTTCTTTTTGTTTTTTTTCTGCCTCTTATAAATAAGCCCATCTGCTAGCATTTCATTAAAAAGTTCATTAAGTTTTTCTACATCCAGGTCTGATTCAATATCTATTAAATACTGGGCATAGGCAGATCTTTTCATAAGAGAATCATCATTTTCAGTAATCTCTGCCTTAATAATCTGCATTTCATGCGGCATTACAGAGTTCATTTTCTCTACAAATAAATCTGCATCCATAGGCTCATTTAGCTCTAACTCAAAATATTCGCCTATACTTTCAGTTCCTAAAGATAGGGGGAAGCCAAAAGATGTTTTCATATGAGGATTAAAGCCTTCTGAATACTTGGCATTTATACCTGCTCTTTTTACAGACCTTTGAATAAATCTTAAAACATCCAAGTGAGAAATATATTTCAAATAACCAGTTTTACTATACTTACATATTATTTTACACATGAGGGCAGGCACCTCCTATTAAATTGTGGTTTACACCGCAGTTTGTACATCTTATTCTACAATCAGGTGTAGTTGTTACGTCCATAGCTTTTTCATATTCTCTTATTAAGTATTCCTTGTTTACCCCTATATCGATAAAGTCCCAAGGCAATACTTCTGTTAATTCTCTTTCGCGTAGAGCAAAGAAGTCAGGGTCAGTATTTGTTTCTTCAAAGGTAGTCATCCATTTGTTAAAGTCAAACATATCATACCATCCGTCAAAACGGCATCCATTTTCCCATGCCTTGATAAGTGCCTTGGATAATCTTCTGTCACCTCTTGCAAATATAGCTTCTAAATAACTCAATTTTGGTTCATGGTAGGACAAGGAAATCTTCTTATCCTTTACTTCTCTTTTAAGTGAGTTAGCCTTATCATAAAATTCATCCATAGAATTTTGAGCTACCCACTGGAATGGGGTAAAAGGCTTTGGTACAAAGCATGCAGCAGATACATTAACTTTTAAATTTCCCTTTATAT
>CAZTML010000186.1:0-3623 GCA_964614935.1 uncultured Clostridia bacterium
GATAGTCCTATAGCAAATGAAAAAGTTCGTCAAGCTATTGGATATGCAATGGACAAGGAGTCTATGGTAGCTATTGCAACTGATGGGTTTGCTGATGTAGCAAATTACATGATGCGTCCGAGCCTGTTAGAAGGAGCTGTTGACCACGGTAAATTCTACACTTATGACCCTGAAAAAGCAAAAGAACTATTAGCAGAAGCTGGATATCCAAATGGATTTGACTTAGGAGTTATAGAAGCAATATCTTCTGCAAACGGCAGATATGTAAAAATGGCTCAGGTTCTTGAACAAAATCTTGCCGATGTAGGAATTACCTCAAAAATTGAAATTGGGGAAACAGCATCTATGCTTCCAGCTTGGAAGACAGATAGAAAGTATGATATCTTTGTAAGTGGATTTACTCCATCATTCTCATACTATGAATTTAAAGGATATGTTTTCAGTGAAATGGACTTACAGGTTCAACTTAACTACAACGATGACATTGACACTGACTTTATAGATGAAAGTTTTGACAAAGCAATATCAGAACTTGATAATGAAAAAAGAGCACAAATCTACGCAGATGTTGATCAATACCTAGTTGATGTTGCAGCATATATTCCTGTAATGCACGTAAACTCCTTATATGCATGGAATAAAGATTTAAATGCAACAGCTCCAATCCGTTACTACAATATTTATAACTGGACTTGGAATTAATAGAGGAAAGACAAACAAATAATTGAAAAAGTAAGTAGGACAACATTATCGATTCACTGATAATGTTGTCGTATCTTATAGGATTACCATTAGCAAAGGAGACAAATTAATGGGTAGATATATTTTTAAACGAATTCTCTCGTTAATACCTATAATTATAGGTATTACTTTTATAGTTTTCACCCTCATGGAGTTAACCCCCGGAGACCCTGCTACAATCATTCTTGGTGATACAGCAGACCCAGTGGCAATTGAAAAATTAAATGAAGAATTGGGACATAATCGTCCGTTTTTCACCAAGTATTTTGATTTTGTTACAAATATGTTAAAAGGAGATTTTGGAACATCCTATCGAACCAGACAACCTGTGGTTAATGAAATAAAAGTTAGGCTCCCTATATCCTTTAAACTAGCATTTCTAGGTCTGGCATTTTCTGCAATAATTGGTATTCCTCTTGGAGTAATTGCAGCTGTTAAGCAATATACCTTAGCGGATACTATACCATCGGTATTAGCAATGGTTTTATCAGCAGTGCCGTCTTTTTGGATGGGTATGATGCTGATTTATTATTTATCATATAAACTCGGGCTTTTACCATCTTACGGTTTAAGTTCATGGGATTCTTATATTCTTCCTACCATTACCATAGGTGCAGTTTATGCAGCCTCAATGGTAAGATACACTCGTTCTTCTATGCTTGAAACAATCAGAGCAGATTATATTAGAACAGCACGTGCCAAAGGAGCAGAAGAAAAAACTGTTATTTGGAAACATGCTATGAAGAATGGACTTTTACCTGTTGTTACGGTATTGGGAAGTTCTTTCGGTGCACAAATTGGTGGTGCTATAGTAACAGAAAACTTATTTTCTATAGCAGGTCTTGGTAACCTTACTATAACGAGTATCGCCTTGCGTGATACACCGACAGTAATGGCGACTACTGTTGTTTTTGCTATACTTTACAATGTAATACTTTTATTTGTAGATATAATTTATGCTTTTATTGATCCAAGAATTAAAGCAAAATACGTGAGAGCGGCAGCAAAGTAAATAGATAAATTAACTATGAAACAGGAGGAATATTGTGAATCATAAAAAACATAGTAGACGTATAGAAAAAATTAAAGAAGTTTGGCGGAGATTTAAAAAGAATAAAGTAGCCCTTTTGGGACTTGTGATATTTGTTGTTATTTTGTTTGGTGCTATTTTTGCAGACCAAATAGTACCTTATGAAGCTGTATTGAAGCAGGATGCTCCAAATAGACTTCAACCACCATCTGGAGACAATTTGTTTGGAACAGATAATTTTGGCAGGGACTTATTTGCACGTGTTTTACATGCTGCACCAACATCCTTGTTTATTGGTGTAGTAGTTTCATTTGCATCTCTTGCTATTGGAGGAACTCTAGGAATAGCATGCGGTTATTATGGCGGTAAATTTGATAATTTAGTAATGAGATTTTTGGATATGATATCGGCCTTGCCTGGCAATCTATTAGCCTTAGTTATAGTTGCAGCACTAGGTGCAAATATGAGGAACATGATAATTTCACTTATAATTGGGCGTATTGCTTCGACAGCAAGATTATCACGTTCTGTAGCTCTTTCTATATCTGAGCAAGAATATGTTGAAGCAGCACGTGCAGGAGGTTCAAGTGATTTACGTATAATTTTTAAACACTGTGTTCCAAACGCATCAGGTACCTTAATTATTTCTACAACAATGGGTATTGCATCTGTTATTCTTGGAGCAGCATCACTTAGTTTTATAGGTCTTGGTGTTCAACCACCTCGTCCAGAGTGGGGAGCTATGCTAAATGAAGCAAGACCATACTTTAGAAATTCACCATATCTAATGATGATTCCGGGAATTTCCATACTATTAACATCACTTTCAATAAACATGATAGGTGACGGATTGCGTGATTCACTTGATCCTAAGCTTAAATCATAAAGGAGATCACAAATCATGAGCAAAAAAGAAATTAAAATTGAAAATCAAAATCATCCTACCCCTCTTATAGAGGTAGAAGATTTAGAAATTATATATAAAACTGACCTTGAAACAGTTTATGCCGTTAATGGTATTTCTTTTAAGGTTAATAGAGGAGAAACCCTAGGTATAGTTGGGGAAACAGGTGCAGGTAAATCTACATCAGTATTATCCCTCCTACGCTTACTTCCTGAACGTACAGGCCATATTGTAGGTGGGAAAATAAAGTTCGATGGTGAAGATATTGCTGAATTTTCTCCTGAGAAATTAAGAGCTATGCGTGGTGGCAAAGTTGCAATGATTTTCCAAGACCCTATGACATCTTTAAACCCTGTTTTAACTATAGGAGAACAAATTGAAGAATCACTTGTACTTCATAATAAGGATGCATCAAAAGAAGAAATTTCAAATCGTGTAGATGAAGTTTTAAGTCTTGTAGGTATTTCCCCTTCAAGGAAGGGAGATTACCCTCATCAGTTTTCAGGAGGTATGAGGCAGAGAGTTGTTATTGCTATGGCTCTATCTTGTGAACCTGATATGATAATTGCAGACGAACCTACTACAGCCCTAGATGTTACTATACAGGCTCAAGTTCTTTCTATGATGCGTAACCTGCGTGATACCTCGGGCACTGCCATGATAATGATAACTCATGACCTAGGTATAGTAGCTCAAACTTGCGACAATGTTGCAGTTATGTATGCAGGTAAATTTATAGAAGTTGGAACTTCAGAAGAAATATTTTTAGGTGACAACCACCACCCATATACAGTAGGACTTTTTGGTTCAATACCAAATTTAAGAGAAAAAGCAGATCGTTTGAATCCGATTCCAGGTTTAATGCCAGACCCAACAGAAGAAATTGTTGGCTGTTCTTTTGCTCCACGTTGTCCAAAAGCCATGGATATTTGTAAGACCAATATACCA